>JASBSV010000030.1 GCA_030148745.1 Paracoccaceae bacterium | reverse complement strand
GCCGTTGGTGGCCAGCACTTCAAAAACACCATCGCCGATCTCCAGGATCGAGATGTCAAAGGTGCCGCCGCCAAGGTCATAGACGGCGATTTTCTGGCTGCCGGTTTTCTTATCGAGACCATAGGCCAGCGCGGCGGCGGTCGGCTCGTTGATGATGCGCAGCACTTCAAGTCCGGCGATCTTGCCCGCGTCCTTGGTGGCCTGACGCTGGGCGTCGTTGAAATAGGCCGGAACCGTGATGACGGCCTGCGTGACATCCTCACCAAGATAGCTCTCGGCGGTTTCCTTCATCTTGCCCAGAATGAACGCGCTGATCTGGCTGGGCGAATATTTCTCGCCGCGCACTTCGACCCATGCGTCGCCATTGCCGCCGTCGACAATTTTGTACGGCACGTGTTTGCGGTCTTTCTCCACCGCCGGATCGCCCTCGCGGCGACCGATCAGGCGCTTGACGGCAAAGATCGTGTTTTCGGGGTTGGTGACCGCCTGCCGTTTGGCCGGCTGGCCGACAAGACGCTCATTATCCGTGAAACCGACGATCGAGGGCGTCGTGCGCGCACCTTCGGCGTTTTCGATCACACGCGGTTGCGAGCCATCCATGATGGCGACGCAGGAGTTGGTTGTACCAAGGTCAATTCCGATGACTTTAGCCATATTTTGTAACCCTTTCTTAAGGCGATTTGGGCGAGGGCCCTAAAAGGCACCCAGTGCCGATCCCAATGGTTAATGGGCCGGGGAATTCCCCTAACCCGGCTTCCGAGCGTATATAAGTAGCTGGGTAAAGGGCTGCAAGGCGCTCGTTGGCAGAGAAGCGGCAAATCAGATGCTAAAATTTGATATTGTTTGGGACATGTTATGCATTGCCCGCCGTTACCGTCTGAACCTGCGGTTTATTTGCGGTCGGAAAGGCGTGGAAAATGAGTTGGATGCAGATCGCGGGGCGAAGGCTGGCACGGGACGGTCAGCGGTGCGCGTCCCAGCTTTGCGAGGCATGGCGGCGGGTATAAAACTCACCCATCAGGCCGATCATTGTCAGGGCGATCGCCACATAGATCGGATAGGCGACCGAGCTGTGCTGGGGGTTGTAGTTGATAAAGGTGAACCCGCGCGCCTGATCAATGACATGAAAAAGCGGGTTCCAGGTGAAGAGCACCAGAATATGGGCCGGTGTCTGATTGGCCACGAACATCTTGCCCGAGGCGATCATGTTCGCCCGGTTATATAGCTGTGATCCGATGCCGACAAACCCCGGCGCCCAAGGCTTGATCGCCAGAAAGACCAGCCCGATGGAACAGCCCGTCGCCCAGGCCAGTAGCAGCATCGCAAAGGCGCCGACCGGGTTCTGAATTTCGACGCTGGAATACATCATGTCGTAGACAAAAAGGATCACAAGGACCGAAAACACCTGTGTATAGAGGGTGGAAATCGCCGATGAGGTGATGGAAATCACGGTGTTCATCGGCCTGTGTTTCATCATCTGCGATGTCGGCCCTTCTGATCCGACGATCGCGCCGATGGATTTGACATGCGTGATGAACATGAAAATCCCGGACATGATATAGAGCAGGAAATCACCGCGGATCGAGTTGCGCTTTAGCCCCAGGATCGAGAACATAAAGTAAAACACGCCGACAAAGATCAGCGTCTGGGTCATGTTCGACAATAGGCCAAGCAAGGCGTTTCCATGCGATTTTCGGATGTTGCGCACGACTGAATGATAAATCAGCTCAAGAATAGTGATGGCCGAATTTATCTTCGACGGGCGTGTGTCTTGCTGGAACATCGCGATACTCTGCCTGCTGCTCGGGCCAGGATGCCAAGGAATTCTTGCCGTTCCTTTAGCGCCGGATCATAAGGGCACTAGCGGTGTTTATCAACAAAATGTCTGACCGCCAGACGACGAGGTGCCGGTTTTGGATTTCAATAAACTTGAGACGATCATGCGCCGTCTTGCCCTAGAGGCCGGCGATGAGATTATGAAAATCTACCAGGCGGATGATTTCGACGTGCGCTCGAAATCCGATGACAGCCCGGTCACTGCGGCCGACGAAGCCGCCGACGCCCTGATCTCGGCCGGATTGGCCAAGGCATTTCCCGAGGTTCTTGTGGTCACCGAAGAGCAATCTGCATCGCACAGCCACACAGCCGATGAGTTTCTGATCGTCGATCCGCTGGACGGAACCAAAGAGTTCATCAAAAGGCGCGGCGATTTTACGGTGAATATCGCCTATGTGAAAAACGGCGCGCCGCTGCGCGGGGTGGTTTATGCCCCGGCGCGCGGAAGGCTGTTTTATACCAATGCCGCGGGCGCCGCGGTTGAGGAAACCGGCGCGCTGGACAAAGCGCAGGCCGGGGCGTTGAAAACCCTTTCGGTATCGACACCCGACAATGACGCGCTTTTGGTCGTGGCGTCGAAATCGCACCGCGATCAGGCCACCGATGACTATATCGCGAAATATGCCGTTAAAGACATGAAAAGCGCCGGATCGTCGCTGAAGTTCTGTCTGGTCGCCACGGGCGAGGCTGACATCTATCCGCGCCTTGGCCGGACCATGGAATGGGACACCGCAGCCGGCGATGCGGTTCTGCGTGGTGCCGGTGGCAAGGTGGTGCGCTTTGATGATCACAGCCCGCTGAGCTACGGCAAACCGGGCTATGAAAACCCCTTCTTCATCGCCTATGCGCCCGGCGTGCGGCTAAAGACGCCCTGATGGCTGTTTTGCTTGCGATCCCGGCGCGTTTTGCCTCGGCCCGTTTTCCGGGCAAACCGCTGGCGGAATTGCGGGGCGCAAGCGGCGGCGCCAAATCCCTGATCCGGCGAACATGGGAGGCCGCCTGCGAGGTGTCCGGCGCCGACCGCGTCGTGGTGGCGACCGATGACGGCCGCATCGCGGCGGCGGCAGATGGCTTTGGCGCCGAGGTTGTGATGACACCCAGCGATTGCGCCAATGGAACCGAGCGTTGCGCGGCGGTTCTGGACGGGCTTGATCAGGAGTTTGACATCGTCGTCAATCTTCAGGGCGATGCGCCGCTGACCCCGCCATGGTTTATCGAGTCGCTGATTGGCGCGATGAAAGACGATCCCGGCGTGATGGTGGCAACCCCGGTTCTGTGCGCCGGCCCCGAAATGTGCCGCGCCCTGCGCGATGACCGCCGCGCCGGGCGTGTCGGCGCGACCACGGCGGTTTTTGATAGGCGGGGCGATGCGCTTTATTTTTCGAAAGAGGTAATCCCGTTCGGCGACAGCGATGGTGAGATCTTTCATCACGTCGGCGTCTATGGCTATCGCCCCGCGGCATTGACCCGGTACCGGGCGCTGCCCCCCGGCCGTCTTGAGCTTGCCGAGGGTCTGGAACAGCTTCGGTTTCTGGAAAACGGGATCGCCGTGCGCTGTGTGCAGGTGGATGATCGGGGCCGGCCCTTTTGGGAGGTGAACAACCCCGAAGATATACCGGCGGTCGAAAAGATGATGGCCGATATCGGATTGATATGAACGCGCCGCCGCAGATCAGTGTAATCGTCGTCAGCCACGGGCGTCCCGGCGATCTGGGGCGCTGTCTGCGGGGGCTGGAACAACTGCTATACCCGTCGTTCGAGATTGTCGTGGTTGCCGATGCTGCCGGGCTGGCCACGGTTGATCGCATGGGCTGGGCCGGGCGCATCAAGACGGTGCAACTGGAAGAGCCGAATATATCGCTTGCCCGCAACCGCGGGATTGAGCAGGCCGCCGGAGAGATCGTTGCCTTCATCGACGATGACGCCGTGCCCGAACCGACATGGCTGAGCGCGCTGGCCGATGGGTTCAGCGGTGACGCTGTGGCAGCAGCCGGCGGGTTCGTGCGCGGGCGCAACGGGATTAGTTTTCAATGGAAGGCGCGCGCGGTCGATCACTATGGTCAGGCAACGCCGCTTGCCGTCGATCCCTTGCGCCCCACGGTGCTGAGCAGCCGGCCGAACTGTGCGATCAAGACAGAAGGGACCAATATGGCCTTTCGGCGCGATGATCTTGCGGCGCTGGGCGGCTTTGATCCTGCGTATCGGTTTTATCTGGATGAGACCGATCTAAACCTGCGGCTGTCCGCGCTGGGCCGCAATACCGCCATCGTGCCGCTGGCCGAAGTTCATCACGGATTTGCCCCAAGCCCCAGACGCAGGGCTGACCGGGTGCCCAGAACCCTTTTCGAGATCGGCGCGAGCACTGCGGTTTTTCAACGCAGGCATGGTGCGGCGCAGGATATCTTTGACCAGACAAGGCAGCGTCAGCGGTTTCGGCTTTTGCAACATATGATCGATGGGCGGATCGAGCCGGCCGCTGTCGAGAAGTTGCTTGAAACGCTTGCCGAAGGGTTCGAGGAGGGGCGCGCGCGCGCACTGACACCATTGCCGCCGCTGGGCCGCAGCCAGTCAGAGTTTCTTGGCTTTGCCGCCTTTCCCAAGGGGCCGACACAGGTTCTTTCAGGGCGCCCGCATCAGGCCGCGCGGTTAAAAAAAAGGGCGCAGCAGCTGGTGGCCGAGGGTCAGCGCGTGACCCTGTTTCTGTTCAGCCCGACCGCGCTTTTTCATCACGTGGGGTTTCATGATGATGGTTATTGGCTGCAAACCGGGGGGATTTTTGGCCGCTCGCGGCGCGATCAGCCACTGGTTCAGGCCGCCCGTTTTCAAACCCGGCTGCGCCGGGAGATCGCGCGGGTTTCGCCGCAGCGGGGTTTTTACGCGCGATTGGGCGGCGGCCATGACCCGGCGGGCGCGGGAAAGGCAGGCTGAAATTTCGGGTGTGGAGCCAAAAATCTTGTGCTTGCGCCAATAGTTGTGCCAGACTGGCGGCGTAAAAAGCCCGGGTTAAACGGCGTATTTGTGGGGTAAGGGTATGCGGCGTAAAGTTACGAAAGCTATTTTTCCGGTCGCCGGTCAGGGCACCAGATTTCTTCCGGCGACTAAATCGGTGCCCAAAGAGATCATGACGCTGGTCGACAGGCCGCTGATCCAATACGCCATCGACGAGGCCCGCGCCGCCGGGATCAAGGAATTCATCTTTGTCACATCGCGCGGCAAATACGCGCTGGAAGATTATTTCGACGTCGCGCCCGAGCTTGAAGCCTCGCTTCGTAAACGGGGCAAGACCGAGCTTTTGGAGACGCTCAAATCCACCAATATGGAATCCGGCGCGATCGCCTATATCCGCCAGCACAAGGCGCTGGGTCTGGGTCACGCGGTGTGGTGCGCAAGGCGGCTGATTACCAATGAACCTTTTGCCGTCATCCTGCCCGATGACGTGATCGCGGCGGAAAAACCGTGCCTGCAACAGATGGTCGAAGCCTATGCCGAAACCGGCGGCAGCATGGTGGCGACGATGGAAGTGCCCCCGGAAAAAGCATCTTCTTACGGTATCATCGACGTGAAAGAGGACATGGGCTCGATGGTGTCGGTCAAGGGCATGGTTGAAAAACCTCAGCCGGGGTCGGCGCCGTCGAACCTGGCTGTGATCGGGCGCTATATCCTGACGCCCAAGGTTCTTCAGAACCTCAACCGGATCAAGACCGGTGCCGGCGGCGAGGTTCAGCTGACTGATGCGATCGCCGATGAAATCGAAGCTGATCGCGATGTCTATGGGTTCCGTTTTCGGGGCCAGCGGTTCGATTGCGGCTCAAAGGCCGGATTTTTGCAGGCGACGGTGGCCTTTGGCCTGTCGCGGCCGGATCTGCGCGACGAGTTTTCAGATTACCTGAGCGGGATGGCGGCGCAGCGTAACGCGGCGCAGTAACGGTGGCCTGGTATAGGGTCGGCGGTGTCATGCCGAGGGTGATGATATGAGTGCACCGCAGGCACGAATGCTGGATGTCACGCGCCTTGTCTCGCGCTCGGGCCGGCATCTGACAGGGGTGGACCGCGTCGAAAGAGCCTATCTCAGGGCGCTTCTTGCAGGGCAAGACGATATCTACTTGCTTGCGCGGATCAGGGGCGGCTATGTCCTGTTGGATCGTGGTGGCGGCAATGCGGTCCTTGCGCGGCTGTCCGGCGACTATATCGCGCAGGGCGATCCGGCGGCGGAAAAGAAGATCACCGAGGCGTTGCTGCGCCGGGCGGCGTTGGCAAGATGCCTTCCGTTCCGGCTCAGACCGATGCTGGCGTCCCGGCTTCCGGCGGGTACGATCTATCTTAATACCGGGCACAGCAATCTCAGCCACAGGGTTCTGAACGTGATATGCAATTTGCCCGAGGCCCGTATTTCGGTGCTTTTGCATGACATGATCCCGCTGGATTACCCCCAGTTTCAGCGCCCCGGCACCGTAAAGAAATTCGAGGAAAAGATGCTTCGGGTGTCACAGGTTGCCGATCTGGTGATCTGCAACTCGACCGTGACGCAAAGCGATATCACCCGCCACTTCGGGTCATGGGGCCGGGTGCCCGAGATTTTGGTCTCGCATCTGGGGCTGGACCCGGTGACGCCGGATCCCGATTTCGAGGTGCCGGAAAAGCCCTATTTCGTGGCGCTGGGCACCATCGAGCCGCGCAAGAACCATAACTTTCTGCTGGATATCTGGGAGGAGTTTTCGCGCAATATGGACCCCGGCCAGATCCCGCGTCTTTACATTGTCGGGCGCCGCGGCTGGAACAACGAAAGCGTTTTCGCGCGTCTTGACCAACTGCCTCCGAACGGCCCGGTGACCGAGGTGAGCGATATGGATGACGCGCCCCTGCGCGCGCTATTGTCCGGCGCCGCGGGGCTTTTATCGCCCAGCTTTGCCGAGGGTTACGGCCTTCCCCTTTTGGAGGCCGCATCGCTTGGAACCCCGATCCTGGCCAATGATCTGGCGGTTTATCGTGAGTTTTTGTCCGATATCCCCGTTTACGCAAGCGTCAGCGACGGCTATCTATGGGCCAGAACGATAATAAAAATGGCGGGCGCGCAGCAGAGTGCGGTACCTGACAGGGCACAGGCGAAGCTTCCGGTCTGGGAGGATCACTTCAACCGGGTCTTAAGGGTAACATGATAGCGCAATGCACGCATATGCGTGGGGTATAGATTGGGTGCGGTAAGTTCCTACAGGTTGCGACTCCAGCGAAAGCGGTGGCTGTTCCGGGCGTTCCGGAAACGGCGTGAGCTTTCGTCGGTTGTGAACCGCACCGCCGCGATCAAGCCTCAGGATATTCTGGTCTTTTCGACGCTTCGCAATGAAAAGATCCGGCTGCCGTATTTTCTGCGCTATTATCGGGATATGGGCGCCTCGCATTTTCTGATTGTCGAGAATGGATCGGACGACGGAACGCGCGAATATCTGATGGACCAGCCGGATGTATCGCTGTGGAGCAGCGGCAAAAGCTATAAGCGCGCGCGTTTCGGCGTAGACTGGCTTAACTGGCTTCAGATGAAATACGGGCATGGGCACTGGACGCTGGTTGTCGATCCGGACGAATTTCTTGTCTACCCGTTTTGTGACACCCGCCCGCTGCCCGCGCTTTGTGACTGGCTGGATGCCTCTTCGATCAAATCGTTTTCGGCGATGCTGCTGGATATGTACCCCAAGGGTCCGCTGATCGATGTGGCCTATCGGTCGGGTCAGGACCCGATGGAGATCGCCTCGTGGTTCGACAGTGGCAACTACATGATCGCCAAAAATCACAAATTCGGCAATCTGTGGATTCAGGGCGGCCCGCGGGCGCGTGAGTTCTTTTACGACAGGCCGCGCCGCGCGCCGGCGCTGAACAAGATACCGCTGGTGAAATGGGATCGCAGCTATGCCTATGTCAGCTCGACCCATATGCTTTTGCCGCGCGGTCTGAACCTTGTTTACGACGAATGGGGGGGTGAGAAAGCTTCGGGCTGTCTGCTCCATGCCAAGTTTCTGAACACTTTCAGCGCCAAGGCGAAGGAAGAACTGACGCGCGCGCAGCATTATGCGGCCAGCCATGAATATAAGGCCTATGCCGCCAAGATGGATGAAAATCCCGATCTTTGGTGCAAATGGTCCGAACGCTATATCAACTGGCGCCAACTTGAGATTTTGGGGCTCATGTCCAAAGGAAACTGGGCATGACCGTTGGCTTTGCGATGATGGTGCACACCGCACTGGACCGGGCCGAACAGGTGGCGCGGCATTGGGCGACGCATGGATGCCCGGTTGTCATTCATGTCGACAAGCGCGTCACGCGCCTTGAGTATACAAAATTCGTTCATGATCTGGGCGATCTGCCGAACGTCAAATTCTGCAAACGGCACCGCTGTGAATGGGGAACCTGGTCGTTGGTGGCGGCGGCGCAATCGGCCTCGGAAAAACTGCTTCGGCTTTTTCCGCAGGTGCGCCATGTCTATCTTGCCTCGGGCTCGTGCCTGCCGCTGCGCCCGGTGGAAGAGCTGGTCGAATACCTCGATCAGCGTCCCAGAACCGACTTTATCGAAAGCGCCACCACCGAAGACGTCCCCTGGACCGTCGGCGGCCTGGATCAGGAACGTTTTACGCTGCGCTTTCCGTTTTCGTGGAAACGCCAGAGGCATCTTTTTGACCGCTATGTTCAATTCCAGCGGCTGATCCGCTTTAAACGCAAGATTCCGCCGGGCATTGTTCCGCATCTGGGAAGCCAGTGGTGGTGCCTGACGCGGCAGACCCTGTCGGCCATTCTGGAAGATCCCGACCGGGCCACGAACGACCGGTATTTTCGCAAGGTCTGGATCCCCGATGAAAGCTATTTCCAGACGCTGGCGCGGCAGTATTCCACCAATATCGAAAGCCGCTCGCTTACCCTTTCAAAGTTCGACTTTCAGGGTAAGCCGCATATTTTCTATGACGATCACCTTCAACTGCTTCGCCGCTCGGACTGTTTTGTGGCGCGCAAGATCTGGCCGCAGGCTAACAAGCTTTACAGCAGTTTTCTGAATGACGCGGCAGGGGCGGCCAAGATGGCCGAACCGAACCCCGGCAAGATCGACCGGATCTTCAGCCATGCGGTTGACCGGCGCACCCGTGGCCGCGCCGGCCTGTGGATGCAAAGCAGGTTTCCCAACGAAGGCTGGGAAAACGGCAAGACATCCGCCGCCTACAGCGTGTTTGAGGGTTTTTCCGAGCTCTTTGATGATTTCGAGGCCTGGCTGACCAAAATGTCGGGCGTGAAGGTTCACGGGCATCTTTTCGACAAGCAGATGGTGCAATTTTCGGGCAGGCAGAAATATTTCTCGGGCGGCTTGTCGGATGCTGCGAAACTGCGCGATTACAACCCGCATGGGTTTCTGCGAAGCCTGATCTGGAACACAAGGGGCGAACGGCAGTGTTTCCAGTTCGGGCCGCGCGATAATCAAGAGGTCAGCTGGCAGATCGCAACCGACGCCAACGCGCATATCTATGTCATCACCGGCGCCTGGTCGGTGCCGCTTTTCCGCTCGAACCAGAATTTTTCGGCGATCCGGAAACAGGCGGCGAGGCTGCAAAAGATCGAGGCGGCCCATCTGGACATATTGCGCTCGCCCTATACCAAGGCGCGGATCAAGATCTGGACGATGGCCGATTTCGTTCAGGCCCCGATCGAGCCGCTGCAAAAGATCATCGACGATATCGGCCCCGACACCCTGCGCCGCTTGACCGAGCTTCCGAAGATGGCCGAGCTTACGGGCTTTGCACAATTCCTTCAGAACCTTAAAAATCAGGGTATGCACCCGCATCTGATGGGCGATTTCTCGATGGAAGACGAATCTGTCAAAGACCTGCGCGGCCACCGCCGTCCCTATGTCGTAAAGTGATCGCATGAGCCGGGATTTCACCTATTTCGTAATCTTCGCCGAAATGCGCACAGGGTCGAACCTGTTGGAATCCAACCTTAATGAGCTTGCCGGCCTCAGCTGTTATGGCGAGGCGTATAATCCGCATTTCATCGGCTATCCGAGCCGCGGTGATATCTGTGGCTTTACCCAGAACATGCGCGAGGCAGATCCGCTGAAACTGCTGGATGTGATCCGCCAAAAGACTGCGGGTCTGCCCGGGTTCCGGTATTTCCATGACCATGACCCAAGGGTGCTGGACCATATTCTTGCCGATCCTTCCTGTGCCAAGATCATCCTGACGCGAAATCCGGTCGACAGTTTTGTGTCGTGGAAGATTGCCGCCCAGACCGGCCAGTGGAAGCTGACCAATATGAAACACCAAAAATCAGCGCAGGTGCGGTTCGATGCGACCGAGTTCGATCAGCGGCTGGCGCGGCTGCAGGCCTTTCAGCGCAAGCTTCTGAAAGGGCTGCAAACGACGGGCCAGACCGCGTTTTATATCGGATATGACGATCTTAAGGATATCGAGGTTCTGAACGGTCTTGCTGATTTTCTGGGGGTTGAGGCGCGGCTTGAGCGGGTTTCCGAGAAACTCAAGAAACAGAACCCGGGCGCTTTGCGCGACAAGGTTGTGAACTATGATGAGATGGAGGCGAGCCTTTCGCGGATCGATCTTTTCGATCTCAACCGCACACCCAATTTTGAACCCCGGCGCCACGCCGTCGTTCCTACATATATCGCCGCAGCAACGGCGCCGGTTCTTTTCATGCCGGTCAAGGGCGGGCCGACGCAGGGCATTGAGCAGTGGCTTGCCGATCTTGACGGGGTTGCGCCGGGCGATCTGATATCGGGCTTCACCCAGAAATCGCTGCGCCAGTGGAAGCGCCGGCACCCCGGCCACCGAAGCTTTACCGTGCTGCGCCACCCGGTCGAACGGCTTCACGCCGCGTTCAGTGAGGCCATTTTGTCGACCGGACCGGGATCTTTTGGTGAGATCAGGAGCAATCTGCGCCAGCACTACAAACTGCCTATCCCAAAGGGCGCGCCCGGGCCCGATTACGATGCCGCCGCCCACCGCGCTGCGTTTCTGGCCTTTGCCGAGTTCGTAAAAGCGAATTTAAACGGCCAGACCAGCATCCGGGTTGATCCGCTCTGGGCCAGTCAAAGTCAGGTCATCAAAGGTCTGGCAAGCTTTGGTCATCCCGATCTGCTGCTGCGCGAGGATCAGCTTGAGCAGGGTCTGCGGCAGCTGAGCGAACAGGCCGGCACCTCATGCCCGTCCTATGCACCGCCGCCGACCGGGTATCCGGTCGCGCTGTCCGCGATTTATGACGGCGCGATAGAGGCCGCCGTCAGAGAGGCCTATCAGCGCGATTATATGATGTTTGGATTTTCGACCTGGGCGTAAGGCGCCCCGATGGCGGTCAGGCCGCCTGAGAGCTTTGGGTTTCGGTCAGAACCGCGTGCAGGGTGGCCGCATCGGTGTTGGAGCGAAGCTTTTGACAGACCCCCGGATCGCGCATGGTACGCGATACCGCGGCCAGCGCCTTGAGGTGGTCAACACCCGAATTGGCGGGGGCAAACAGGGCAAAGACCAGATCCACCGGACGGCGGTCAACCGAACCAAAGTCGATCGGTTTTTCCAGACGGATAAAGCATCCAACCACCGATGACAGCTCCGACAGGCGTGCATGGGGCAGGGCAACGCCTTGCCCCACACCCGTCGGGCCCAGATTTTCACGGTCCAAAAGCGCCTCGATGGCGTTGTTCGTGCAAAGCCCATAAGCCGTATGAGCAATGTCGCAGACGTCCTGCAACAACCGTTTCTTGCTGGTCACATTGGTGATCAGCTTAACCGCTTGGGGTTTGAGAATGCTCGAAAGTTCCATCCCGGCCTTCTGTATATCCTTGGCGGAAGAGGATCCGCCTATGCTGCGTTCGTGGGGTCGATCCAGCCAATATTGCCGTCTTCGCGACGGTACACGACATTCACACCTGCCCCTTTTTCATTGTGAAACACAAGGACCGGCGCACCCGCGATCTCCATCTGCATAACCGCTTCGCCGACGGACAAAGAGGGTATCTTTGTCTCCATCTCGGCAATGATCATTGGCTGGAGCGTTTCGGGTTCCGAATCTTCTGTGTCTTCACCTGCGGCGAGGATATACGAGGCTGCGCCAGACAATTCAACCGGTTCGGAGCGATCCTTGTGATGATCTTTCAGTCGGCGCTTGTAGCGGCGCAACTGTTTGTCCATCTTTTCACCGCATTTGTCGAAGGCCGCATAGATTTCGGTGGCGCGGGCGCTGGCCTGCGCCGACAGACCCGTCGACAAATGAACCGTCGTCTCGCAAACAAATTCATGCGCGTTGCGCGAGAATATTATCTGCGCGTCTGTCGGACGTTGGGCGTATTTTTCGATGATGCTGCCAAGTTCATTTTTGACATGGACCTGCAAAGCATCGCCGATATCGATCTGTCTTCCGCTGATTTGGTACCGCATTCGACCTCCGTTTGTTTTGAGTAAATGGCCGTCCCGCCCTATGCGTCAGAGCGTTAGCCTGATTAATGCTTATGTGGAGATCCATTCCTTTCGATTGAAGAGCTTGGCTTCATGTGCGACCGAAATTTCGCCTTTTTCTGGCGCCGTCTGGACGATGATGGAATGTTCAAGCATCCCCTGTATTTGGCGACAGTTCGGCGTGCGATGTCAACTCCGTCGGCGCGCAGAGCCAGCGAAATCGCCTCATCCGACAGAATGGCATCGGATTTTTCAGCATCGATCATCCGGCGAATCCGCTGTTGCACGGCGAAGGCCGACACCGGGCCGCCCCTGCTGTTCAGTGCGGTGGACAAAAACCGTTCGAGGGGAATCACCTCGCCGTTGAATTCCAGCGCTTTGCCATGGATCACACGGCCCACTGTCGACGGGTGGATATCAAGCGTCGCAGCCAGATCGCTGCGGGTGAGGGGGCGCATCATCGTCAAATCAGATCGCAAGGCCTTGTCCTGATGGCGCACAATTTCGCGTACAACGGTTAACAAAGTGTCATTGCGAAACCGGACCGCCCCGACCAGCGCTCTGGCACGGCCCTTTTTCTCTTCCAACTGCGCCCGCCCGCCCGTGCGCGCCTGAGCCGAAAGCTCGCGGTCAAAGCGGATGTCGGGGGCGGCATGGGCGAAAAGGCTTGTTTCAAAGCGCCCGTCAGGGGTTTGTTCGACCAGAACATCGGGGATCAGAAAGAGCGCATCGTTCTGCCCGATCTCGATCGGATAGGGCGAGAGGTTGCGCAGCATCGCCGCCAGATCGCGAATCCGCGCTTCGGGGGTGCCGGTCGCCTTGGCCACGCCGGCCCAGTCGCCGCGCGATATCGGCTCAAGCTGGCCGACCAGTAACTGCGCGTCCGCGGGCGGCACATCTGCGTCAAGCAGCTGCAAAAGCAGACACTCCTGCAGATCGCGGGCTCCCACGCCGGGCGGATCGCAGGATTGAAGCGCATCGAGCGCCTGCTGCACGCGGCCCGTTTCAACATCCAGAAGCTGAACAACCTCGGCCACAGAGGTATCAAGATACCCATGATCGTCCAGATTTCCGATCAGGAATTCGGCAATTTCGTGGATGTCGGGGTCCAGTTCCATGATCGCGATCTGTGATCTGATGGCCTCTGCCGGTGCCGGCGGCGCGGCGATTGACACTTCGGCGTAATCCATTGCCGGTCGTCGGCCGGGCGGACGCAGGGGCGAAGCACCGGCAAGCTCAAGATAGGGGTTGTCGGCCAGCTCTTTCTGGATCGCTTCGTGAAACTCGGCCAAGGGCAGGCGCAACAGGTCCAGCGCAAAGCGCACCGATGGGGTCAGCTGAAGCCGCTGTGACTGTTTCAGGCCGAGTGTCGGTTTGCCGGTCATGGCGCGGCCTTCCTTTCGGCGGGGTCACGAGATCCGGAAGCTTTGCCCCAGATAGACCCGGCGAACATTTTCGTCCTGCACGACTTCTTGTGCGGTGCCGCTCATCAGGACCTTGCCGTCATGCAGGATATAGGCCCGGTCGACAATCTCGAGTGTTTCGCGCACGTTGTGGTCGGTGATCAGAACGCCGATGCCGCGCGATTTCAGGTCGGCCACCAGTGCCCGGATGTCGCCCACCGAAATCGGATCGACACCGGCAAAAGGTTCATCCAGCAACAGATAGCGCGGATCGGCGGCCAGACAGCGGGCGATTTCCACCCGCCGACGCTCACCGCCCGACAGAGACAGGGCAGAGGCACGGCGCAGATGCTCGACCTCAAAATCGCTCAACAACTCCTCCAGCCGCTCGTGGCGCTTGGTGCGGTCGCGCACGGCAATCTCGAGGATCGAAAGGATGTTGTCCTCAACACTCATCCCGCGAAAGATCGACGCTTCCTGAGGAAGATAGCCGATGCCCATCTTGGCGCGGCGGTACATCGGCAAAAGCGACACGTCACGTCCGTCGATCAGAACCTGACCGCCTTCGGCCGTGGTCAGCCCGGCGATGGTATAAAAGCAGGTCGTCTTGCCCGATCCGTTCGGTCCCAAAAGCGCGACCACCTCGCCGCGGCCCAGTTCAAGACTGACATCGCGGATCACCGGCTTGCGGCGATAGCTTTTGCGCAGGCCGATCACATGCAGACCAACCTGCCCGGCGGTTACCGTAAGATTGGGGGCTGCGGCCATTATTTCTTTGCGCCGCCGGTCTGAAGAATGGTCTTTACCCGGCCATCCATCACCGCGGTTCCCTTTTTGAGATCAACCACCATTTTCTGCGAGGACAGCGCATTCTGGCCCTGTGTCAGCAGGACATCGCCGGTCATCACGATGGACCCGGTGTCGATGGTATAAACAGCCTCTTTCGCCTCGGCCGCTTCGGATCCGTTGACCAGCGTCACCCCCCCGGTGGCGTGCAGCCGCGAGATCTGGCCGGTCGCGCCGCCCTTGGCGGTGGCATATTCCACCCGGACCCAAGGCGCGGTCATGCGCATCTGCCCCTGACCGATCACCACATTTCCGGTAAACAGGGCCGAGCCGTCATTCTGATCGATGGCAAGCTGATCGGCCGTCATTTCAACCGGCAGCGAAGGGTCCTGTTTGAGCCCGCCGAATGCCACCTGCATGCCCTGCGCCGATACCGCCACCGGCGCAAGCCCGATGGAAACGATGAAAAGAAGTACTCGCAGATCCGTCACTTTTCGTTCCCCTTTGCGGGTTTGTATATCAGCCGGACGCCTTCCTTGAAAACAAGAAGGTATTGCCCGTTATTCAAAGCCACGTCCATCTGGCCGGCGGTCAGGCTACCAAGTGGGCCCTTTGCCTCCACTTTTCCATGGGATGCCATGGAAGTTACCTCAAGCGATGCCGAAAGCCCTTCGGTCTGAATGCGGTAGCCGGTCGAGGTTTTCACATCCACGCCGCCCGACAGCACCGCCTTGCCGGTGCCGGGATCGATCTCGCCCTTGGGGGCGTCGATCGACAGGGTAGCGCCCTGCGGATAGGTGACGACCGCCATCAGATCCTTGCTGGTGACGCGCCCCGGCTCCTTGATGTCGGGCTTGGCCGAAGCCGCCGAGATCTCGATCGAGGCGCCATCGCGGGTAATGCCGGCAAATCGCGGCGCCGACAGCCGCTGTTCGCGGGCGATTTCCTGCACATCGACCTTGGCAAAGGGCAATGTGCCGTCGATATTTACCGCGCGCGCAAACAGAAAAAGCGTCGACAACAGGCCCAGCGCCGCCAGCGGAAGCACGATCTTCGTCCAGGCGACGAAACGTGAGTAGCTGTTGTCATATGTGGCCAAATCATGCCTCTGTGCTGGCGCCGGGTTAATGCGCGAATATGTCTTCCTCGGGCCATCCGGCCAGATCCAGCCGTGCGCGGGTGGGCAGAAAATCAAACGCGGCCTTGGCCAGATCGCTGCGGCCTTCACGCTCAAGCCTCCGGTCCAACTCCTCGCGCAGCCGGTGCAGGTAAAGCACGTCGGATGCGGCGTAATCCAGTTGCGCTTTGGTCAGCTCGGCCGCGCCCCAGTCCGAGCTTTGCTGATATTTGGAGATATCGACCTCGATCAGCTCCTGAAGCAGGTTCTTCAGCCCGTGACGATCGGTGTAGGTACGCACCAGTTTGGAGGCGATCTTGGTGCAATAGACCGGGGCGGCCAACGCACCAAAAGCATTATACATCGCGGCAATGTCAAAGCGGCCGAAATGAAACAGCTTCAGAACCTTGGGATCGGTCAGAAGCCGCGACAGATTGGGCGCCTCGTTCTGGCCCTTGGCGATCTGCACCAGATGCGTGTTGCCGTCGCCTGATGACAGCTGCACCAGACACAGGCGGTCGCGGTGCGGGTTCAGACCCATGGTCTCGCAGTCGATAGCAACCACCGGACCAAGGTCCAGCGCGTCGGGAAGATCGTTCTGATAAAGGTGGTTTGCCAATGCGCGCGCCTTTCAATTTAAGCCGCCAAAGCGATACGGGGTTTGCCCGCCAAACTCAACTGTCACATTGCCGGGCGGCTTTGGCGCAGGCTGGATCACGCCGGGGCGGCAGACCGCGCCTAATGGCCAAAGGTTTCGGCATCAAGGCAGGCATGTCTGGAACATTCCAGTTCAAGCGTCGTATGCGACAGCTTGAACCGGTAAAGAAGACTGGCCTTGATCTGATCCTTGATGGCGTCGGCATCGCTCCAGCGGCCCTCTTCGACCACGACATGGGCCTCAAAAGCGGCGTCATGCTCGGACATCTGCCAAAGATGAGCGTGATGAACATTGGTCACGCCGTCGATCTGGGTGATGGCGCCGATCATGTCATGGGCGGGAATTTCCGGCGGCCGGCCCAGCATCAGCACCCGGATCACATCGCCGATTTCGGCGTATGACTGCCACAGGATATAGCCCGCGATCATCAGCGTGACCAAAGGATCGACGATCCGCCAATCGAAATAGATGATCAGCGTGCCGGCCACGATCACCGCTACCGAACCCAGGGCGTCGGCCACATTGTGCAAAAAAGCGGCCCGCATGTTCATGCTGGATTTCGACATCGTATAAGTCAGCAGCGCGGTGACCAGATCAACGACCAGCGCAACAGCGGCGATGATCACGATCAGCCAGCCGTTTACGCCCTGTGGGTTCAAAAAACCTCAGAACCGCCTCATAGACCAGATAGAGCCCGATAATGATCAGCGTGGTATAGTTGATCAGGGCGGCCACCACCTCGGCCCGGTCATAGCCAAAGCTCATATCGGAATTGGCGGGCTTTCGCGCGATCTTGCGCGCGCCATAGGCGATGATCAGCGCGATGGCATCGGAAAAATTGTGCAGCGCATCGGCAATCAGCGCCAGAGAGCCTGCAAATATGCCGCCGACGATCTGGGCAACGGTCAGCGCAAGGTTGACGATAATCGCAAGCGCAACCCGGCGGTCGCCGGCGTCCGGGTCGATATGGTGATGGTGGTGATGTGAATGTCCCATGGGATGCCCGTTTCAAATAACACTCAGCCCTAGCTAGTCTCTCTAGCGGCTTTAGGTTCAAGAGAAATTACAAGAATTTTTGCGATTTTCCGCTGCCGGGCGCAAAGGCCGCCGCGCGCGCCATCTTGGCAGTTGGCCGCAAGGCCCCGATCTGCCTATATGACATGGATGTTGCCATTATCGCTTCTTTTCCGTGCGGGTTGGACTTGACTGTGACTGATCCAGATATGACGCCGCCCTGCGGCCGGAACCGGCCCCGATGCTAAGCTGGTCGCTGTCATCGCTCAGCATCGGTTTTGGCGCGATCCTTGCGGTGCTGGCCTCGGTCTTTGTCCTGCAACAAAGGCGCACCCCGCAATCCACGGCGGCGTGGCTTTTGTTCATTGTCGTCATGCCCTATATCGCGGTTCCCGTCTTTCTGGCGCTGGGTTTTCGCAAACAGGGCTCGCGGTTTCCGCCAATTACCTTTTCGCAATCCGAACAAACCCTGCCGCCGCCGGCACATCAGATGGACGAGGTGTTCCGGCAGTTCGGACTTGCCGCCGCCGAGCCGGGTAATGATTTCCGGCTCCTGACCACCGGAGAAGAGGCTTTTGAGGCTCTGATCGGGCTGGTCCGTTCGGCGCAGGTGACGCTGAATATCACGTTTTACATACTGGCCGACGATGAGGTTGGCCGCGCATTCGTCAAAGAGCTGACCGAACGGGCGCGCGCAGGTGTGACGGTTCGCCTGATCCTTGACCGGCTGGGCGCGCTGCGCCGGCCCCGGGCCGAGCTTGCGGCATTTGAGCAGGCGGGCGGCCAGCTTCGGTTTTTCTCGCCCTTCCTGCATCCCCCCGACAACGGGCATATGAACCTCAGAAACCACCGCAAGATGGTGATCGCCGATGAAACGCGGGTCTTTGCGGGGGGGATGAACGCGGGCAGTGAATATATGGGCGCAGAGCCGGATGAGGCGCGCTTTGTCGATCTGTCCTATATCGTGCAGGGCCCCGTGGTGCGCAGCTTTTCCGATGTCCATTACTCGGATTGGGACGTGACCGGCAAAACCCCGCGCGATCTGCCCGAGGGCAATCTTTCGGTCTGTGGCACCAATGTGGTTCAGCTTGTCCCGGCAGGGCCCGATACGCTGGACGATCCGCTGAACGACGGTCTTATTTACGCCATTCATAACGCCCGCAAACGGATCTGGATCGCCACCCCCTATTTCCTGCCGACCGAAGGCACCGGACAGGCCTTGTCGATCGCCGCGCGGCGCGGGGTTGATGTACGCATCCTGATCCCGCGCCGCTCCAACCAGCGGATCGCCGATTTCGCCCGCGGCGCCTATGTCAGGGATCTGGACGAGACGGGGTGCCGGATCTTCTTTCATGAAACCGCAATGGTGCATGCCAAAATGGCGGTTATCGACGATTTCGGCTATGTCGGCTCGGCAAACTTCGATGTGCGAAGCCTGCTACTCAACTTTGAAACGGCGCTTTTCGTCTATGACGCTGAAAGTCTGGGCCAGCTGGTCGATTGGTATCAAAACACCCTGAACTTCTGCGGCGAAGGGGTGCGCAAAGCGGGTGTGATGCGCCGCATCGCCGAAGGCGCTTTTCGTCTGGGAGCACCTATATTGTGAGAGCGCGCGGCACAGATGAAATAAGGATTGCCAGCTACAATATCCGCAAAGCGATGGGCACCGACCGGCAAAGGCGGCCCGAGCGCATTTTGCACGTCATCTCGCAGCTGGATGCCGATATCGTTGTCTTGCAGGAGGCCGACCGCCGCTTTCCGCCGCGCCCCACCGCCCTTCCGGTGGATGAGATCGCACCGCTGACCGGTATGGTGGCATTGCCGGTCTCGCCCAACGGGGTCAGCCTGGGCTGGCACGGCAATGCGATATTGGTGCGGCCAGAGATCACTATGGTCGATTATCGCTGTATCGACCTGCCCGGGCTAGAGCCGCGCGGCGCGATTCTGGCCGATCTGGCGCTTCGACAGGGGCAATTGCGAATCGCGGGCGTTCACCTGGGGTTGTTCCGGCATCATCGGCGCAAACAACTCTCGGCGCTTCTGAGCGAATTGCAAAGCGGTAGCGCCACGCCTTCGGCCGTGGCTGGCGATCTGAACGAATGGTCGACGCGGGTCGGATTGGGGCGGCTGGACGCGCATTATTCGATCTACGCCCCCGGACACAGTTTTCATGCAAAGCGCCCGGTGGCCGCATTGGACCGTATCGCGCTGGATGACCGGCTGACAGCGATCAGTGGCGGCGTGGTTGAAACGCCTCTGGCGCGCCGCGCTTCGGACCATCTGCCAATCTGGATGGATATAAAAATGGAGCGCAGCGGCGCCTGATCGGTCATTTTTCGCCAGTCACGTTTAGCGTGGCGGAAATATTTCAGTGCCGGGCGCACAAAGCGCGCCTGTCCGGTTGAAGCGTCATCCACATCGGGCCACATAAGTTACAGTCACGGCAAAAAGGGGCCAGAACAATGAACCTGAACGGAAAAATCTGTATCATCACCGGTGCTGCCCGCGGCATCGGCGCCACCATCGCACGGCGCTTTGTACGATCGGGCGCGCGGGTGGCCATCGCGGATCTCAAGCTTGAGGACGCCGAAGCGACAGCCGCCGAGTTGACCAAGATGGGTCCGGGCGAGGCGATGGGCGTTGCCATGGATGTCACCAACGAAGATCAGGTGAACGCCGGGGTCCAAAAGGTCGTGGATACCTGGGGCGGCGTTGATGTTCTGGTCTCAAACGCCGGGATACAAATCGTGCATGAGCTTCAGAATTTTCCTTTCGAGGATTGGAAAAAGCTTTTGTCGATCCATCTTGATGGCGCGTTCCTGACCACAAAGGCGTGCCTGCCACATATGTATAAGGCCGGGTCAGGGTCGATCATCATGATGGGCTCGGTCCATTCCAAAGAAGCCTCGCCGCTGAAATCGGCCTATGTCACGGCCAAACACGGGCTGTTGGGCCTGTCGCGCGTGATCGCCAAAGAGGGCGCCAAGCACGGCGTGCGCTCGAACGTGATCTGCCCCGGTTTCGTCAAGACCCCGCTGGTCGAGAAACAGATCCCCGAACAGGCGGAAGAACTGGGAATTTCCGAAGAAGAGGTCGTCAACAAGATCATGCTGGGCGGCACCGTTGATCAGGAGTTCACCACGGTCGAGGATGTGGCCGAGATCGCGCATGTCTTTGCCGCTTTCCCGACCAATGCCCTGACCGGGCAGTCGATGGTTGTCAGCCACGGCTGGTTCATGGAATAGGCCGGCGCCCGGAGACCAGCCGCGGCGATGGGCGCAGCGGCTGGTTTTCTGCCCGCGGCAGGTTCAGACCGTTTTGGTCTCTAACCCCGCGTTCATCCAGCCCTTCATCCCGCCTTCGATCACATGCGCTTCATAACCCATGTCGGTCAACGTGGCGGCGGTCAAGGCTGCGCGCCCGCCGGAGGCGCAAAGAACCATGACCGGCCGCCCTTCGCTATGCGCCGATTTCAGTGACGCGTCACCGGTTTCGCCCTTGTCGGCCTTGAATTCCAGCAAGCCGCGCGGGACATGCACCGCACCATGCGGCGTGCCCGAAGCGGACAGCTCGCCAGGCTCGCGCACATCAAGGATCAGCGCCGCGCCCGAGGCGGCCTTTTTGTGTGCATCGTCAGGGGCAATGGATGGGACGCGCGATCTGGCGTCGGCGACAAGATCGCCAGCGGTTTTGGTCATTTGAGTTTCTCCTGTTCACAGGGGGTATCTAAGTATCGCCGCCCCCCGATTGCAATCACTGCCCCGGATTATCCCGCGATTAAACGACAGTGCCCGCAAGACGCCCGATCAGGCCGGTCATCGCCATTGCGATCGCGCCCCAGAAAACCACCCGGACCGCTGCCCGCGCCACTGGCGCGCCGCCCGCGATGGCGCCCAGTGCCCCCAGAACCGCCAGAAAAACCAGCGTCACTGCAGAAACCGCATAGACGATGGCGGTCGGCGGGCTGAAGACGGCCACCACAAGCGGTATCGCCGCCCCCGCACCAAAAGCCAGCGCCGAGGCGACGGCGGCCTGAAGCGGGTTCGCGCTCATCGCGTCGGAAAGGCCCAGCTCGTCGCGGCTGTGCGCAGCCAGAGCATCATTGGCTGTCAGCTGCTCGGCGACCTCACGGGCGGTGGCCGGGCTGACGCCGCGATCGACATAGATCATTGTCAATTCCTCAAGCTCGGCCTCGGGGTGATCTTTCAGCGCGCGCGCCTCGCGTTTGAGATCGGCGCGCTCGGAATCTGCTTGCGAGCTGACCGAGACATATTCGCCCGCCGCCATCGACATCGCGCCGGCGCCAAGCCCGGCGATACCCGCCAGAAGGATCTGCGCGGTGCCTGCCGAAGAGGCGGCAACGCCGACCATCAGGCTGGCAGTCGAGATCAGACCATCATTGGCCCCCAGAACCGCCGCGCGCAGCCATCCGGTGCGTTCGACGAAATGAACTTCGTCATGATTTTGGTTTGTCACGCCTTGCTTCCTTGTCTGTTCAATCTGCCTTGCCGGCACCGGCGCCCGGGCCGGTGGCTGTAAAGGTCAGCGACACGGCCAAGCCCGGCGCATTCGATGCCAGCTCAAGCTTTGCATCATGCAGATCGGCGATCACCGAAACAAGGCTCAGGCCCAGACCATTGCCGGGCGTCGTACGGCTCTGTTCCAGCCGATAGAGCCGGCGAAGCACATTCAGCCGCTCTTCGGCCGGAACACCGGGGCCGTTGTCGGCAACCGTCAGTTTTACCTGATCTGCGGTGCGGGCGATGGTGATGTCGATGCGGCTTCCGGGCGGGGTGTGGCGCAGTGCATTTTCGATCAGATTGGCAAAGACCTGCCCCAAAAGCCCCTTGTCACCATTGACGATCGTGGGCCCTGATTTCGGCAGTTCCAGCACCAGCTGATGCTGGCTGTCTTCGGCGGCCGGCTCATAAACCTCGGTAAAAGTCTGCGCCAGCGCGGCCAGATCGACGGGTTGGAACCGGGCCTTGGGGCTGCCGCCTTCGATCTGGGCGATTTGTAACAGCGACTGAAAGGTTGCCACGATGCCATCGGTCTCTTCGGCGGCCTTTTCGGCCAGAACCTGCGCCTTGGGGCCCAGATCCGGGGTTCCCGACAACTGACGAAGCAGCATCGCGACCCGCTGGATCGGGGTCTTGAGATCATGGGCAATATCGGCCGAAACCTGTTTGAGCGCCGAGACCGAGGCCTGTTGCGCCTTGGCCATCCGGTCAACGCTGGTACCGATGGTCGAGATATCGTCTGACCAGCCCGACAGAACCGGCGTTCGCGCGCTCAGATCGCCGCGCGTCAGCCGGTCCAAGGTGCCCTCGACCGCCTTTAGCCGCTGGGCGCTGCGCCTGGCGATCAGCACTCCGAACCCAAGGGCGATTACCATCGTCGGCAAAAGGCTGAGCAGAAGAATGTTGACAAAGGTCTCGCGCAGATCGCCGATCCGCGACAGGCTTGTCGCAAGCGAAAGCTGGCCGCCATGAAGCGTTGCGGAAAGGATCAGATAGGTCTCGTCACTGGGGGCGCGTCCGGTATTCTTGCGCAGAATGCGGAACCCGTCGTTTGATCGCGCGATCAGGGCGTTGCCGTAATGCCGCCCGTCGGGGGCAAGATAGCTCAATATACGCTCGTCAGGATCGGTGGCCGCAGCCTCGGCCGAGATCAGAGCGGCAAGCGCCCCGGCGCTGGGCGCGGCGCGAAACCCGGCCATATTCTGTTCAAGATCGGCGCTGATGGCATCTTCAAGCGACTGGCGGATAACAAGGTACGATCCCCCAAGGCTTAGCAGGCTGACAACCCAGAAGAGCGCGACAAGCGCCAGCGCCATGCGCATCGGGGTTGATTTCCACAGGGTGTTCATCGTCAGCTTTCGATCCGGTATCCCGCGCCGCGCACGGTCTTGATCAGCTCACTCTCGAAGGGTTTGTCAACCTTCGCCCGAAGCCGGCTGATATGGGTTTCAACCACATTGGTTTGCGGATCAAAGCTTATGTCCCAGACCGCTTCCAGCAGCATGGTGCGTGTCTGAACCCGGCCCTTGCGCCGCAAAAGATGCTCAAGCAGGGCAAATTCGCGCGGCAGCAGGTCGATTTCAGTGTCGTTTCGGGTCACTTTCCGGCGGATCAGATCCATCGTCAGATCGCCGGCCTGAAGGGTGGTTTCCTCGTCCTTCAGCTTGGGCCGCCGGGCAAGTGCGGCGACCCGCGCCGACAACTCACCAAAGGCAAAGGGTTTGACCAGATAATCGTCAGCCCCGGCGTTCAGCCCGTCAATCCGGTCATCGACCCCGCCCAGCGATGTCAGAAACAAAACCGGCGTGCGGTTTTTCGCCCCTCTCAGCGTCTTGACGATCGACATGCCGTCCAGCCCGGGCAGCATCCGGTCAATCACCAGAACATCGTAATCGGCCGTCGTGGCGCGGATCAGCCCGTCGCGCCCGTCGGGCACCAGATCTACGGTATGCCCCTCTTCGCGCAGGCCATGCGCGATATAATCGCCTGTTGTTGCATCATCCTCGATGACAAGGATCTTCATGACGTCCCCAAATGCAGTTGCAGGCGACCCTTTCTCAAGGGCCGCCTTGGTCTTATTTATAGGCTGGTGCATGGAAATGCGACTTAGTTGTTGTCGTTATCTCCCGCGCCGCCGTTTTCATTCTCGCCGTCGTTTTCATTACCGTTTTCGTTGTCGGTACCCTGCTCGTTTTCGCCCTGATTGTCGTTCGAGGCCATGACCGTCATCGAGCCATCCGCGGGGTTGAGCGCGTAATCCTGACGGGTGCCGTCGGCCATGGTTACCTCGACCTCAAGCGTCTTGGATTTTGCGGCGTTTTCGCCCTCATGCGCCAGGCCGGTTACCTTGCCGCCGGTCTTGGCTTCGATCCCGGTGATAAGCTTGGCATAGGCCGGGTTTGCGGTAAGGAACTGCTGCAATTCGGCGGCATCCGAGGAATTGCCGCTGGTCGCGGCCAAAGCGGCCGAGCCTGCGAGGGCGGAAAGTGATACGAGGCCGGCAGCTGCGGCGCCAATGATTGTCTTGCGTTTCATAGTGCGTCTCCTGAGTAAAGGACGGCCTCTTGCCGCCCGGTGAACTCAAACTGGCGATGCACGATGTCCCGGCCATGACCGTTGGATTGCGGATTTGTAATCTGCCGCGGGCGGCGGATTTTCGCGTCCGGCATTGGCCATGCCACGGGTTTCGCCCCGCTGCGGCCAGGTTTTTTGGAACCCGAAGGCCCCCTTGCATGTTGTCAGAATACATATCCTCGAACTTCTCGATGAAATTGCGGGAGCGCATAATGTACAACATTTTTTATTTGATCGGACTGATCGTCGTCATCCTTGCCGTTCTCAACCTTGTCACCTGACCCAGGCGGGAGCACGAAAATGAATACTTCGAAAAAATCGACCTCACCCAAATCCAAAACAACCGCCGGCGCAAAACCATCCGCCGCCGAGCAGGTTCAGTCAAAGGCCGCGCGGGCCACACGCACAACCAGGGCGGCCGCACGCGACATTGCCTCCAGCGCCGCCGAACAGGTTCAGGCGCAGGCCGATGCGGCTAAGGATACCATGGCCGAGAATGTCTCGGGCGTGGCAACCGCGCTCAGAAATGCCGCACAGGAAATGCGCAGCGGTTCACCTCAGGAGCGCACCATCGGCCAGATCGCAGAGAGCCTGGCAGATGCATCCGACGCGGTGCGTGACAAGGATCTGGGCGAGATAGTGCGCGACGCCAGCGATCTGGCACGGCGCAACCCGCTGGTGTTTCTGGGTGGTGCGGCCCTTTTGGGTTTTGCCGCCACGCGGTTTGTCAAAGCATCGCGCCCGATACCGGCGCTGGCCGATCACCGCCCGCAAAACACTCAGGCGCGGATCGCAAAGCCCGCCGGAACATCTTCGCAAAAAGGAAAGGCGTCATGAACAGACCCAATTCAACCACAAGCGCGGCCGAACTTCTGTCTCAGGTTCTTGCCAACGTCAGTGGGCTTGTCCGCAGCGAAGTGGATCTGGCCCGCGCCGAAATCAACGAAAATCTGCACCGCGCGTTCGTCGCGTTGGGGCTGATTGCCGGCGCCTTGGTTTTCGCGCTTATCGCGCTGAATGTTCTGACCGGCGCGCTGGTCGTTGCACTGTCTCAGGCGGGTATCGACCCGGGCTGGGCGGCGCTGATCGTTGGCGTGGTGTTTGGCGGCGTCGCCTTTGCGATGCTGATGAAGGGTATCAACGATCTGAAACTCTCAAGCCTCGCGCCGACACGCACAGCTAAAAACGTCCAGCGTGACGCAAGAGCGGTAAAGGAAGCCTACAATGACCAGTGACACCCGCAGTTCCGCCGAGATCGAGCGTGAAATCGAACATCAGCGTTCCGAACTGACCGAAAACCTCGAAGCGCTTCAGCAGAAATTTTCGCTCGATGGCATGATACGCGAAGCGACCAGTCAGATCCGCGAACACGGAAGCGAGATTGGCCAGTCGGTATCGCAAACCCTGCGTGAAAACCCGGTACCGGCGACGCTGATTGCAGTCGGTCTGGGCTGGCTGATGTTTGGCAAAAGAGCGCCCGCGCATCAGGCCGCCCTGCGCGAGGACTATTCGCCCGACGCGGTGCAACAGACCCCGCCCGCCCGCGGCAGCGATACCGTTCAGACCCGACGCCCCGCCCATCGGCCTCAACGCTCAGACAGGGATCTGCCCTCCTGGGCTCAGGACGAAAGCTGGGACGAAGCGGATCACTAAGCTGCCCGGGGCGCCATCCAGATCACGACCGGCCCTGCCGGACGCAGCAAGACGAAAGGAACCAACGATGCACAGCAAAATTGCAGAAGGCACCGAACATCTGTCCGAAGAGGCACGCAAACGCGTGGTTGCCGCCCGCCGCAAGGCGATCGAGGCGCGCCGCGCCGCATATCGCAGCGCCCGGCGCGGCGCCGATGTCATCTCGGATTTTTATGATCGCCAACCGCTTGTCGTCGGTGCTCTGGCACTGGCCGCAGGTGCGGCACTGGCCGGAGCATTGCCAAGAACGCGCACCGAAGACGAATATCTGGGCGAGCGCAGCGATCATCTTTTTGACGAGGCCGAGCGTATCTTTGCCGAAGAAAGCAAAAAGCTGAGCCGGGTCGTCGCCGCCGCCAAGGATGAGGCGATGAATATCGCCGATGAAGTAAAATCCGAGCTGGACCGCGCCGCCAAAACCGAGCGTGACGTCGCGAAGGCGGCAGCTAAAAAGGTCAAGAGCGCCGGCAAACGCGTGGCCCGCGCAGCCAAGGAAAAGGCGGCGGACGAAGATCTGGGCAATCCCGGGATCTGAGAAAACGCCGCCCCGGATCGCGCAAGTTAAACGTTATTTAAGAGGGCCGTCATGGACCTGATACGCATACTCGTTGCTGTCCTGCTGCCGCCGCTTGGCGTGTTCATGCAGGAGGGCATAGGAAAACAATTTTGGATCAATGTCCTTTTGACTTTGCTGGGATATTTACCCGGCATCGTTCACGCCGTTTACGTTATTGCACGTAGATAATCGGTGTGGGCAACCTGCGCGGGGGTTACGCCTGACCCCCGCGCAGGGTTTTATGCCAGAAAATCCCTGACATCAGTTCAATGACACCAGGCAGCGGCCGACAATCGCCGGGCAAAGAGATGCCGGGGCGAGTTTTTTTGGGGGGATGAGATTTTTTGGGTATAAAATTAATCCGGCCCCACGGAGACCCCCGCTTTGGGGAGACACCGTGAGGCCGGATGAGGCAGACCCTGAGCCCGAGTGAGGTACGGGGAAGGTTAAGGCCGGGCCGACCTTTTCGTAATATTCGTTAATTGGAGCTGGTGCTTGGGACTTCAAGTTTGATGTTCACGTCTTTCGACCCGTTCAGGTCACCACCAAGGAAAAAATACAGCCCGCCAGCAACGATGACCAGCAATGCGCCGATCAAGAACCAGCTTGCGCCGCTACTACCCGTGGAAATCACGGTGGTATCTTTTTCGTCTTTAGCCATCTTATTGGTCCTTCTTGCGATGTCGGACACGTCTTTTGACGTGCTCTCGAAGGGGTAACGTTGCCCGCCGCAAACTAGTTCCATCGCAATGGCGTTAAATTCAGACAAGTTCCTCGGGCACGCCGGGCAGGTTCCGGCCAAAGCGCCGCGCCGGTCGCTCGCTATAGGCCAGCAGGAAACCGCGCCGCTCCTCCGGGGGGCGGCTCTGGTTTTCCCGGGCCCGCGCGGCCCAGCTTTTACAGGCGTTAGCCAGCTCAAAGAATTCCGGCCCGGCATCCGCGCCAAGCCAGTGTTCAAAGCAGCGGCGCCTGAGCTTGGATATCTCGGCCGCCCCGGTCAGGCAGACCCCGGCCTCGGTATCCCAATAAAGACTGCGCCCGTTCAGATTGGCCGATGACACAATGGCGGCGCTTTCGTCAAAGATGGATACTTTGGCATGTAAATAGACAAGCGGCGCATCCTCGAATGACGCGCGGCCATTGCCGCCGCCCGTGCGGCGCTGGGCCGGGGCGCCGATGAAAAGCCGGTCACCGAATGCCTTGCGGATGATGCCCACCGATTTGGCTTGCAGATACTCACCATAGCGCGCGTCGCTGCCGGTGTTGTTTTCAAAGGCCACATCGTCGGGCGCTGCCGGCAGGATCAGGATCAGCGTCAGGCGCGGGTTGTCGCGCGCAAGGCGGGCCAGATGGCGGGCATAGCGCAAATTCCGGAAATACTGTGTCTCAAGATAGATCAGATGCTGCGCCCTCGCGGCGTGGCTTTCATGCGCTGTTGCGATCTCATGCGACACGTTTTTCGGCGACATCGACAGCATGGCGTGTTTGCGCGCCCTCGAGATCGTCCGCAAAAGTGCCGGCGTTTTTGGCGGGGGCATTGCGCCGTGATTGACCGCCTGAAAACTGTCCAGATGCCGCTGTGCATCCCGCGCCATCTTGCCGCCTACCAGAAGCTGAAGATCATGCCATGTCTGCTCGGCCGGCTGGCGATGGCGCGGCGTGTCAAAGCGCCGGTCATCCAGATCAAGACCGCCGATATACAGCAGCTCGCGGTCAAAGACCGCCAGTTTCTGATGATGGGTCGCCGGCACCAGTGACGCCCCGCGCCCGCGTGCCGGGCTGACACCGTTTTTGTCTTCGCTCATCAGCGGGCGTAAAAGCGGCGCCTCTTCCAGATAGCGCTGCCGCCGGGCCGGGGACATGTCGTTCAGAACTTTGGCCTGCTTGGCAAGCTGCGCGCGGATTTTCGGCCCAAACAGGAATTTCGGCAGGGCGCCGACCCGGGCGGGATGCATCGCCACCGAGGCCTGCAACAGATGCGCTTTGCCCGAAACCTCGCCCGCTGCGATCAGCGCGCGCAGAGAGGCCCAGCTTGCGCGGTGATTTGACGGGCAGGCCACCGGATCGAAATCAGAGATCACAATCGAAATCCTGACCCCGCGCGTCAGCGTTGCGGCAATCAGGTCAAACCAGAATGTGCCGGTTTCTTTGGCCTGAGAGCTGCGCAAACGGGTCCATGGATCAAATACTCGAAAGCTTGCATGAACCTCGCGCCGGGCCTCAAGCATGCAACGTTCGAACTCCGGAAAAGCCTCGGCCGCCGTCATCAGAACCTTAAATACCGGCGGGTGATCGGCTGTCATTGCGGGGCCTGTCAGAAATCTACCGATTCCGGCGCGAAATCCATCGCCCGGAAACGAACCACAATCGTATAATTGTCCGGCCCGGCATCGGTTTCCTGCTCGGCGCCCAGCTGCCGCACGAAGGCCCGCGTCAGCATCGAGCCCAACCCGGTGCTTTCCAGATCCGTTTGGTGGTCGGTCGAATTTGAAATCGTCAAAACGACATAGCCGTCGTCGCCATCTTTCAGCGAAACGTTCATCCAGGTTTTCCCGTTCGCATCCGGCGCCAGATATTTGATCGCGTTATTGATCGCCTCGGAGGCCAGAAGCGACAAAGGCACCGCCTGATCGGGGTATAGCGGGATATCGTCGATATCAGTCTCGCTGGCGACGATCAGACCGTTGTCATTGGCAATATCGAGGTTCTTGGAAATGATTTCCCGCAGCAAAAGCCCGACGTTCACCCGCCCGACGTCCTGTGACTGATAAAGGTCGCGGTGAATCGTCGCCAGGCTCAGCACCCGGTCCTGAAGCCGCTGAACCACCGCCTTGGTCTCGGGGTTCTTGGTGTTGCGAATCTGGATGTTCATGATCGAGGCGATAAGCTGCAGGTTGTTCTTGACCCGGTGATGTACCTCTTTGATCAGAACGTTCTTGCTGCGCACCATATCCTCCAGCTCGGCCTCGTCGGCCATGATGCCATGCGCCATCTCGGTGAAATCCGCTTGCATTTCCATCAGTTCGGCAGACATATCGCCCGGTTGCGGGTCGTCGGCAAGGTGCCGGTCGCGGGCAAAGCGGCGCATTTGCCGGCCCAGCCTTCGCACATGGCGCAAGACCAGACGGTGCACCGCAAAGATGGCCACCAGAAGGCTGGTCAACCACATCAGCAGGGGAAACAGCGCCGGGCTTATCGGGTTGGTCGATTGCAGCGTACGCAGTTTTTCCTTGTTCCAGATGCCAAGCGCGTAAACCGTCCCGTCGATGATCGGAACAACGGTATAGGTGCGCGGTTCACCCATCGAGTTGGAGGCTGAAAAGGCGCGCCGTCCTTTGCGCGTCAGGCTGACCGGCGACACGCCGGGCGGCAGTTCCTGAACGGTTTTCTGCAACTCATCCGTCGATGTCAGGACGGTACCGTCGGCCGTGAATGTAGCCAGCGCGACAAGCCCGCTGATCGCCGTGTTGCCCTGCTGAAGCTGCAATTTCTTATGCGGCATCGAAACGACGACAAAGCCGCGCAGTTTCCGGCCAATGAAAAACGGTTGCGACACGGTAATGATCGGCGATTTGCCGTCGGGCCCCCCATCGTTGAGCCGAACCGTTGGACGTTCATCTTTCATCAACTCTTCGACTCTGGGGTTGTCGGAATAATCCAGAGTTTCCGCGGAGGATGAGCATGTCATGACGCGCGAGGGTGGCATGAAACCGGCAAAAATATACCGCTTTGAGATGGAGATATATTTCTTGAGGTAGCGCCGGCAGGCGTCGGGGTCCTTGGAAAACAGGTCTGAAAAAGTGCTCAGTGCCTCGGCCGCGCCAAAGGCATGTTCAATCGCCAGCTGCTCGTCGAAAACCGCTTTTTCGGTCATCGTCATAAGCGTCAGTTCGGTGTTGGCCTGTGCTTCGCTGGTAACGCGCCATGTCTGTATGACCGAGATCAGCCCGACAGGCAGAAGCGCGATAGACAAAAACAGGACGATCCGGACCGTAAGCCGCCTGTACAAGGGTACCTTATTGCGCCCGCTGTCCATTAAAAAGACGATTTACCGCCCGCCGACACGACGGCCATAGTGGCACTGTCGGTCAACTCCATCGGCTCATCATCGCTAAGCCCCAGAATTTCAACCAGTTTTGCCCGGCCGCGGTTGGCGCGGCTTTTGATCGTTCCAACGGCTACACCGCACATATCGGCGGCCTCCTCATAGGAAAACCCCGACGCGCCGACAAGGATCAGCGCCTCGCGCTGCTCGTCAGGCAGTTTGACAAAGGCCTTGTTGAAATCGGTCATCTGCAAGCGCCCGTCATGGGCCGGTTTTTCGGACAGATGGGCGGTGAAGACACCATCCACATCGGCCACCTCGCGCCGCTGTTTGCGGCGATTGGAATAATATGTGTTGCGCAAAATCGTAAAAAGCCAGGCGCGCATGTTGGTTCCGGCCTGGAATTTATCGATGTTGGTCCATGCTTTGATGATCGTGTCCTGCACCATGTCATCCGCTGTCGCGCCGTTGCGCGTCAGGCTGATGGCAAAAGCTCTCAGGGCCGGAAGATGATCAACCAGCTGCTCACGCGGATCCGATCCACTCATTTTGAGTCTCCAGCCCCGCTATCCTGTTGTTTTAATTTGGCAAGTAAATCCTTGAACCTGTCGGGTACCTCTTCGCCAGCTAGATCATCGTAAACCTTTTTAAGGTTCTGATCTATCATGGCCGAACTTCCCGAGTTTATTTCCCGTTCGGTCTTTGCCATAGTGTGCCTCAACAAAAATAATGCCCTCATATAGCCCAGTCTGCGGAACTAAACTACGCCCACGGGCGTTTAGTTCCGAAAAAACTGCAAAAAGGTCAAAAAAATTATGCCACAAACCAGCCAGCCTCAGGATTTCTCTGACCAGATCGCTACGCATCTGCCCTATCTCCGGCGTTATGCCCGGGCATTGACCGGCTCTCAAAACAGCGGTGACAAATATGCGATGGCAACGCTCGAGGCGATCCTGGAAGACCGGACGTTGGTCAGCGAGAGCGGGGATATACGCATCGGGCTGTTCCGGACGTTTCACTCGATCTGGAAAAGCTCGGGCTCGCCCGTGGCCGAGGATGAAACCGGTTTGCGCGCCCGTGCCCAGAAACATCTGTCGCGCCTGACCGAAAACACGCGCGAGGCGCTTTTGCTGAATACGATCGAAGAATTCAGCCAGAGCGAGATCGCCCAGATCATGCAAATCAGCCCAGAAGAGGTGGCGCATCTGCTGCAGGTGGCAAAGGATGAAATGGCCAAATCGGTCTCGGGCCGTGTTCTGATCATCGAGGACGAGGCGATTATCGCCGTGGATCTCGAGGCGATCGTCAGCGAGATCGGTCATCAGGTCGTCGGAATGGCCCGCACGCGCAGCGATGCGGTCGAGATCGGCAAGGCCGAGAAACCTGACCTGATCCTTGCCGACATTCAGCTTGCCGATAATTCCTCGGGGATCGATGCGGTCAACGATCTGCTGCAGTCGCTGGGCGATATACCGGTGATCTTCATCACCGCCTTCCCCGAACGCCTGCTAACCGGCGAGCGGCCAGAGCCGGCCTTCCTGATCTCCAAGCCCTATTCCGAAAAACAGGTCCGCTCGGCGATCAGTCAGGCGATGTTCTTTTCGTCAACCGAAACGCTCGAGATCTGATTTCCCGCCCCCCGGTGCCCGCCAAGGCGCCGGGGGGTTTGCCTTTCAGGCCGCGGCGGGGATCAGCCGGCGCCGATCGACCGCAGCATCCATGCCGCCTGTTCGTGAAAGGCCGAGCGCGAGGTCGCCAGATCGGCGGTCACCGGGTCCTTGGCGTTCTCGGCGGTTTCGATCAATGCGTGCATCCGTCTGGCGATATCCTCGTGACCGGCGGCCAGATCGGCGCACATTTCGCCCGCCGAAGGCAGTTTGCTCAGATCGCTGATGGTCGAGTTTTCGATAATCTCGCGCATCGAAAACGGCGCAATCTGACCAAGGGCGCGGATCCGTTCGGCCAGCACATCGGTGGCTGCGAACAAATCCTCATATTGCGTTTCCGTCAGATTGTGGATTGCAAAGAACATCGGCCCTTCGACATTCCAGTGATAGGCATGTGTCTTGAACACAAGGCGATAGGTATCGGCCAAAACCTCGGTCAGCGCATTGGCGATGTCCTTGGGGTTGGTTACGCCAGTGTTGATTTTGCTGGCCTGCGGGGTTGCGCTCAGTACGTCGTCCATTGGGTTACCTCCTGATTTGAACAATCATCAGGTGAAATGAAGTGACCGGGATCTGTGGTTAATCCCGGTCATTTCGATGTTATGCATATGCCCTCAGGGCGAGCCGCGCATGGCCCGTGCGATCAGGGCAACGACAAACAGCACCAGGAAAATGAAGAACAGGATCTGCGCGATCCCTGCCGATGCGCTTGCGATGCCACCAAACCCGAAGACGGCGGCGATAATTGCCACGACAAAGAATATAAGTGCCCAATACAGCATGGTGGTCCTTTCCATTAATCTATGACATCGGCAAACCACGATGGCCCGCCGGGACGTGCCGGACAAACCGCTGTTTTCCTGGATTGGTTCCGAAATTTATTTCTGCCCGCTCAGGGAACGCGGGCTTGCGCTGCGCGTTGAATGAATCAGCTGGCCGGGTCCGTCGGTTCCGGCGGCGCCGGGGCGGTGGTCAGCGCAGGAACGCCCAGAGCGCTTAGCGCATGAACGATCATGGTTGTGCTGAAGGGCTGCGCCACCAGAACAAAGTTTCTGTCGGTTTGCGCCAGCTCATTCAGCGACATATCGAGAAAGATCATTTTCGTACCGCTGCTGAACATTTTCCGAAAAAGTTCCGAATGTTCGAACCGCTCGGCGGGGGCGTCGATCAAGGCAACCGTGGGGCTTAGGTATTCATCCATGTGGGATGCCGCATCCTCCAACGACTGCGCCACATTGACGACCGGGTCGATTATATTTTCCTTAATTATTTCAACCAAATCCAAAGAAACAATTGGGTCGGATTCGATGATGAGAAACCTAGGCGTCACGACGATCTCCGAATTTTCCAAGAAAAAACGAAGCATGGAACAAAATCACGCCGGCGCGCATTAACTATGACATAGCAGGGAATAGAAACATGGCCACGAAATGCGAAAACTGCCCGCTGCGCCGGCGCGACCTATTCATCGATTTTACCGCCGAAGAGGTCGCCTTCATGCAAAAATTCAAGGTGGGCGAGCTGATCGTTGATCCGGGCACCCAGATCCTGATGGAAAATTCCAACAGCCCGCAGCTTTTTACCGCGCTGCATGGGATGGGCCTTAGGTACAAGGCGCTTGAAAACGGCGCGCGGCAGGTGATCAATTTCGTGTTTCCCGGTGATTTTCTGGGCCTTCAGGCTGGCGTGATGGGGGAAATGTCTCATTCGGTCGAGGCGACATCGATGATGACGCTTTGTGTCTTTGACCGAAACGAGCTGTGGAATTTCTTTCGCAGCCACCCCGGCCGCGCCTTTGACCTGACATGGCTTGCCGCGGTCGAGGAACATTTTCTGGGCGAGACGCTGACCACCGTCGGTCAGCGCACCGCCCTGCAGGCGGTCGCCTGGGCGCTCAGCCGGATCTTTCTGCGTGGCAAGGCGCTAAATCTGGTGCAAAGTGGCCGGATGAAGCTTCCTTACCGGCAGCAGGATCTGGCCGATACGCTTGGCCTGTCGCTTGTGCATACCAACAAGACGCTGGCCAAATTGCGCGGCAGGCAACTGGCCAGCTGGGCCGATGGGATGTTGCAGGTCAACGATATCGACGCGCTTTGCACTGTCGCGCACGCCGACAACTCACCCCCGGTTCGCCGCCCGATCATGTAACCGGCTGCGGCCAGAAACGCCATCAAAACCCCGCTCATCGCAGCGGGGTTTTTGCGTTGCTCTGGCGCTGGTTTCGCGCCAGAGCTGCTTGTTTATCTGGGATCATGGGAGAAGGAGGGGATGTCTGGCAGAGTGTCGAGGGACGGGATCGGGGATACGGCACTCTGCCAGACGTAGTAGTGAGCCACTCACCGTGTCTCGATAGGTTAACCCGCCGCCCGGGCTTGGGTTCCATAAAAAATGATTTTTTTATTTTCGCAGCTCATCTTTGACCTGACCCCATGCCAGCAGGGCGAATATAACCGTCCCGCCGGTGATGTTTCCGGCCAGAACCGGCAGGAAAAACCCGAAGGCAGCGTCGCTGAAACCCAGCGATCCGGAAAACATCAGAAATGCCATTTCGACGGCCCCGGCAACGACATGCAAAAAATCGCCCGCCGCGATCAGCCATGTAAAGACAAGGATCACAAAGAACGACTGACTTTCCGCCTGCGGCAGCATCCAGACGATAGCGGCGACCAGAACGCCGGCGGGGATGGCGCGAAAAAAGCTCTCTTTTGCGGACATCGACGTGCTGTGGAGCGACAGTTCGGTGACCGCCGGGATCAGATCGGCGGGGACGGCGCTTGTATAGGCCATCATCAGTGCCGCCAGGACCGCGCCGACCAGATTGGCGGCAAGGACAATGGTCCAGACCCGTGCGGCCGCATAGAACATCGGATAGCCCGGTTTGGCCATGACAGGCAGAACCGTCGTAATCGTGTTTTCCGTGAAAAGCTGCATCCGTCCAAGGATGACCAGCAAAAACCCAAGGCTATAGCCCAAATTTTCGATCAGAAAACTGAACGGGGCATCGGGCAGATAAGTCCGCATGATCGCCTCGCCCAGAACCGAAAAGCTGATCATCATGCCGGCGGCGATGCCTGACCAGATCAGTGAATTCGCCGGGCGCGCCATCTCGGCCTCGCCCTCGCGCCGGATCACCTCGTAAATCAGCTTGGGCGACAGGGCTTCGGCCTCTTCGACCGATTTTCTTTCGTGTTCTTCCTCTTCCAGGCTCTCGCTGGCGCTGGGTGTCCGGGTGCTCTTCTTCATCGTCCACTCCTTATGTCATTGGACACATCAACGCCCGGTGGATGAACAATGTTCCGCTCTCGGGCGGAACCACAGCGCCCGATCCGCGTTTGTCACATGACATTGACGAAACCGGGACGGCAGATGAATCTGGCCACCATCACGAAAATACTAAGCGAACAACTGAGCGAATATGCGGCTGTGCTGGTCGCGGGGGCCCCGCGCATGGCTGCGGCGCTGTTGATTCTGGTCTTTACCGGACTGATCGTCATGCTTGCGCGCTATGTGATCGGGCGGATCGGGCGCAAGGCCGGGATGCGCACCAATATGATGGGCGTTCTGCGGATGCTGGCGGCGGTCGGGTTCTGGATCATCGGATTTCTGGTGGCGCTGACGGTGCTTTTTCCCTCGATCACCCCGGATAAGGCGCTGGCGACGCTGGGCCTTGGCTCGGTCGCGGTCGGTTTCGCCTTCAAGGATACGTTCGAGAATTTTCTGGCCGGCGCGCTGATCCTGTTTCGCGAACCTTTCGCGATCGGCGATTATGTCGAATGTCAGGAGGTCGAGGGCCAGGTCGAGGATATCACGATCCGCGACAGCTATATCCGTCAGACCGACGGGCAACTGGTGGTCATGCCGAACCACGATCTTTTCGATAACCCGGTGACGGTGCGTACCGACCGTGATCTGCGCCGGACGACCATCATGTGCGGTGTCGGATATGGCGAAAACGTTGACGAGGCGCGGGCCGTCATTCAGGCTGCGGTAGAGAATGTTGATACGGTGCGCTCTGATGTCAAAGATGTACAGGTCTTCGCCAATGGCTTTGGCGACAGTTCGATCGATTTCGAGGTGACGTGGTGGACAGGCTCCAAACCGCTCGACATCAGAACCTCGCGCGATCAGGTCGTGGCGGCGGTGAAAAACGCGCTGGATCAGGCCGGGATCGAGATACCTTTTCCCTATCGCACGCTTACCTTCTCGGAACCTGTCGCCGTCGTGGCGGCGACCGGGGCTGAAAAAGAGGCTGCGGAATAGGGCATGGGCCATCGCGCACTTCTCGTCAAATTGGTTCAGGATGTCCGGGCCAGCTATTGGTTTTTGCCGCTGGTTCTGGCCTTTGGGGCGATCTTGCTGGCGCAGGTCACGCTTTATATCGATCACCACGCTGCGATTTTGCCCTTTGGCCTGCCCGACAGCTGGCAATCCACGCAGGTCGATGGCGCCCGCGCGACGCTGGCGGTGATTTCGCAGTCGATCATGGGCGTGGCGGGGGTCATGTTTTCCATGACCATTGTCGCGGTGTCCTTTGCTTCGGGCAATTTCGGCCCGCGGCTGATCGGGAATTTCATGCGCGATCGCGGCAATCAGTGGAGCTTGGGCATCCTGATCGCCACCTTCGTCTATACCCTGCTGGTCCTGCGCGCAGTGCAGAGCAAATTCGGCGCCGAAGGCCCCTCTGCCATCGCGGCCTTTGTGCCGCATTATTCGCTTCTGGTGGCGCTGGCGCTGACGCTCATGTCGATCATGACGATCATCTATCTGCTTCACCATATCCCCGAGACGATCAATGTCTCGAACATCACCGCCGGGCTGGGCACCCGGATGATCCGCGATCTTCGCAGCCGGATCGACCAGCAGCACGAGGAAGCCGAAGAGAAGGCGGGCAGTGATCCCGCCGATGACGATACCGCCGCCGGCGATTTTCCCAAGGGCCGACCCGATCATCATGTCACACTCGACGATAGCGGCTATATCCAGACCTGGAACAAGGACCGGCTTGATCGGCTGGCCCGGGAAAACGACCTTTATATCGAAGTGCTGGCCCAGACCGGCGATTTCGTATCGCCCTTCGCGCCGGTTCTCAGCATCTGGAACATATCCGAACTGTCCGAGGATCTAAGGGCGGACTTATGTGAATGTTTTGCCATCGGCTATTCGCCGACCGAAACGCAGAACATGGGGTTCATCCTTGATCAACTGGTCGAGATGACCGCCCGCGCACTGTCACCGGGCGTCAATGATCCTTATACGGCGATCAATTGCATCAACTGGATCTATACGGGCCTTTCGACGGCAGCAAATTATCGCGGCGGCCTTGTGGTAAAGCCCGAGCGGCGCATCAAGATGGACCCGCTCAGCTTTCAGCTTCTGCTGGACGCGGGGATCGAACAAGCCCTGCCTTATACAAACTCTGATCCTCTTGCCTCGCGGCATATGGCAATGATGCTGCGGCGGCTGCACGAAGAAACATCGCGCGCCGATCTGTGCCGGGCGATCAGCCGGATGATGAAAAAGGCGAGCAAGGCGCAAGAGGACTAAGCCGGCGCGGCTACGCTCAGTCGCGGGCGCGGCCTAGCGTATCGGCCTTCGTCGCGCCGCGCTGGCCCATCGGTTTGGGCTCACCGATGGTGGTGTCAAAGCGCGTCTGCGCCTCGACCTCGCCGTTGATCTCGGCCCCCAAGAGGACGATGAAGGCCGAAAGCCACAGCCATGTCAGCAGTACGATCACTCCGGCCAGCGAGCCAAAGCTTTCGTTATACGAACCGAAATTGCCGACGTAAAAGGCAAAGCCTGCCGATGCGAGGATCCATCCGAAACAGGCAACCAGAGCCCCGATAGACACCCATTCCCATTGCGCGTCGGTCCGCGAGGGGCCAAAGCGATAGATGATCGCCAGGCCCAGCAGCGTCAGCAAGCTCATCACGATCAGCGACAGGACCGAGATCGCGATCTCGTTCATCGGGCCCAGATTGAAAATCGCCAGCATCGCCGGCAGGGCCAGCGTCATTGTCATCCCAAGGATCAGCCCCAGCACCATCAGCAAGGTCAGGCCCAGCGTCAGCAGGGTCAGTTTCACAAAACCGCGCTTTTCACGCTCGTCATAGGCAACGTTCAGACCTTCGATAAGGCTCGAAACCCCTTTGGACGCCGAATAAAGCGCCAGAGCAAAACCAAGCACCGCAGCCAGGCCAAGCCCGCCCGCCTCGGATCCGGCGACCTTTTTCGCCTGATCCAGTACGATCGCGGTCACCTGCTGCGGCAAAAGGCGGCTCAGGCTGTCCATCTGCGCGACGATCTGCGACGGCTCGACCAGCAGTCCGCCGATCGCGATCAGTGCGGTAATCGCCGGAAACAGCGCCAGAAGCGCGTAAAAGGCCACGCCGGCCGCGATCAGGCCGACGTGATCTTCGGCAATCTCGTCCTTGATGCGAAACACGATATCCCGCCAGCCCCGAAAAGGGATCTGCATGGGTGAGGTCGCATTGCGCCCACGGTTCGGTATTTCATCCATATGGCGGATCCCCCGTTCTTGCTGGCCGGTCCTTCGCGCGCTGCTGTCATGCAATCTGCGCTGCCCGGATCAACGTCTGCGCCAGCGATTTGTTCCCGCTGCGCCGTGGCGGGGAACCAAATGCGCCCTGCGCCGTTTACATCAGGAACGGGCCGCATGGCGCGGGCCGCCACGTAAACAAAGAGGTGACGTGATGAACTGGAACCAGATCCAAGGCAAATGGGAACAATTCAAGGGCGGCGCCCAGAAGGAATGGGGCAAGCTGACCAATGACGATCTGGATGTTGTCGAAGGCGACCGCAAACAGCTGTCGGGCAAAATTCAGGAACGCTATGGTAAAACCAAGGAAGAGGTCGAACAGGAAATCGACGATTGGCTCAGCCGGCTCTGAGGCCTGTGTGGCCGGTCCCGCAAGGGGCCGGTCCTGTTTAGGGGATAGTGTATGGACGACCTTGGAAAGATCCGTCAGATCCTGACGGTCATTTTGCTTTTGATGGTCTTTGCGACCATCTCTTACGCCAAAGAAGTCGTTCTTCCCATTGTGTTGGCCATGCTGCTTTCGCTCACGCTCAGCCCGCTTGTGCGCGCCGCGCAGCGGGTCGGGATCATGCCGCCGATAACCGCCTTTGCGCTGATCCTGTCTCTGGCGGCTGCGGGCGGTGTGGGCGCTTATTTCATGGGCGGTGTCGTTTCCGGCTGGGTCCATGACGCGCCGCAGCTTACTTCGCAGCTGCGCGTCAAACTCTCATCGGTCGCCCGCTCGGTCGAAGCGGTCAAGGACGCCACGCAAAAAGTCGACGAGATCACCGATTCCACCGCCAAGAACGTCCCCAAGGTGGTCGTCAAAGAGCCGGGGATCCTGTCAAACACCATTAGCAATCTGGCCAATTTCGGCACATCGCTTGCGGTGGGCATGTTTCTGGCGCTGATCATCCTTGCCTCGGGCGATTTGTTTTACGCCAAACTGGTCGAGGCTTTTCCAAGAATGCAGGATAAAAAGCGTGTCCTGCGTATTGTTTATGATGTGGAACGGCGCATCTCGCGCTATCTTTTGTCAATCACATTTATTAATGCCGGTCTTGGGCTGGCGGTCGCTCTGGCGCTTTATGCTCTGGGCGTTCCCTATTTTTATATCTGGGGGGTCGTCGCCTTTTCCTTCAATTACCTGCCCTATCTGGGGGCGGTGATCGGCGCCTTTCTGGTCGGGGCTTTTGCGATCATCAGTTTCGACAATCTTTATTACGCCTCGCTGGTGCCGCTGACCTATCTGACCCTGACCACGATTGAGGGGCAGCTGATCACGCCCTATCTTCTGGGCCGCCGGATGGAGCTGAACACAGTTTCGGTATTTCTGACCGTTATTTTCTGGGCCTGGCTATGGGGCGTACCCGGCGCTTTGATGGCGGTGCCTATTCTAGTTGTGCTGAAAGTCATTTGCGATAATGTCGAAAGCCTTTCGACGCTCGGAAATTTTCTGAGCGCGCGCAATCAATTATCGGAAAAAGCCAACGGCAGGAATGTCATATGACATAAACGGCGTATTTTTCCGGGAACTCACTTCATCAGCCGGCGTTCATTCAATGTATCGCAACTGACGCGATCAATTAAACTAGTGGAGTGAATTATGAAACGCTTTTTAGCTACGGCTGCCACCGCTCTGGTGCTGGGTACGACCGCTTATGCCCAGACGAATTCGCAACCAGTCATTGATTACCAATTTCAGGAATCGACAAGTGTTTTCGCTACCGAATTGATCGGTAAGCGCGTTTATGCAACCGATCAATCCTTTGATGCAAATATGACCGCAACGGCGGAAACCCAGAAAAACTGGAATGATATTGGTGAAGTCAATGACGTCATTCTGACCCGCGACGGCAAAGTCGGCGCCGTGATCATCGGTGTTGGTGGGTTCCTCGGGATCGGCGAAAAAGATGTCGCCGTCGACATGAGCCAGATCCATTTCGTTCAGGAAAAGGATAACAAGGGTGATTACTTCCTTGTCATCAACGCTTCCGAGGCCACGCTGAAAGACGCGACGACCTTCAAGCGCATGGATGACGACATGAAGGAAGATCAGGCCCAGGGTGAAAAGGACGACAAGGCCGAAGTGAAAGCTGATGCTTCGACCAACGCCGACACCAATTCGAACGCAAATGCCAATGCGAACGCAAACGCAAATGCCAATGCGAATAACGGTGCTGACAAACGCCCGTTCCTGACGCGCCCGGACGTTCAGCGCGAAGGGTATACCCAGACCAAGCCGGTTGAGCTGACCTCCAAGAATCTGATCGGCGCGCGCGTTTACGGCATCAATGACGAAGATGTCGGCGAAGTGTCCAAGCTGATCCTCGACGACAACGGCAAGGTCAAGAAGGTTGTCATCGACGTTGGCGGTTTCCTTGGCATCGGCGAACACCCGGTGGCCGTGACCTTCAAAGAGCTGAATATCCTTCGCTCGCAAGATGGTAAGGAATTCCGCGTTTATATTGACGCCAGCAAAGAAGCATTGAAAGCCCAGCCTGAATACAAAGGCTAAGACTTTCAACTTAACGAGTATGCTGTCCGTTTATTTTGGCCAGCGTGGGAAACCGCGCTGGCCATCATCTATTTGGACAGAAAATTATTGCGGCTTGATACGCGCGCGAGCGGAAATATCATTCACGAATGTGGCGGAAATAGATATAAATCATTGCCACTATCAATACCGGAATTGTCAGCATCGCGATCAGGCCCAGATGGTGCCAGATAAACGGCAGGATCGAAACCGAATGGCCGAATTGATAGGCCAGTGTTGACCAAAGCCCGACCCAAAGCGCGGCGCCGATTGCATTAGCAACCACGAAAGTCAGCCAATGCATTCCGCCGGTTCCGGCGGCAAGCCCGTTCAGTTGGCGCAGCAGCACGATGAAACGGGCCATCACCACGATGATCGGCCCGCGTTTTTGAATGATAGCTTCGGCGCGGGCCATTTTCTCTTCGGTGATCCAGATGCGCTGACCGTATTTGGCTATTGCCGGGCGGCCGAATTTCCGGCCAATCAGATAACCGATATTATCCCCGACCACAGCCGCCAGAAAAGCCACGAAGGCAACCGCATAAATGTTCATCTGCCCGCCGCCCGCCAGGCCCGAGGCCAGAATGATCACAGTCTCACCCGGAAGCGGCAGGCCCAGCGATTCCATACCCACGATCGAAAATACCGCCACCAGCCCGTATTGGGCGATCAGCGGGCTGAAATAGGATGTGAAATTCAAATCCGGGCTCCTGTTCGTCAGGGCAAGACCTAATCGACGACCGGCACCTTTTCAATCGGGGTTCTCGGCACCCGTTTCAGGGCCTCTGTCTGGTCCAGCGGCATCAGCGCGCCCAGCGACAGATAGATCTTCATCAGATCGTCCACATCCATGCCCGGCATCGGCTCGACACAGTTTTCGGCGACAAAGACAAGGCCCCCCGTCATCGGCAGGGGCGAGGTTGGCAAATAGACCAGCTGCCGCCGCTTGCCGTTGATTTCATAGACCGAAGGGTTGGTCAGCAGCGCCAGAACCTCGGCGCCGGTTTCACCGCCAAAGCGGCACATGACAACCGACATACCCTTGAATTCCTCGGTGTCGTCGGTGTTCAAAAGGCGCACCACCTGACTGACCGGGCGATAGATGGTCTTGACCAGCGGCACCCGCGAGAACAATGCATCGATCAGATCGGCCAGCTTGCGCTTGGCCTGCGCCTTGACGACGACGCCAAGTGCCCAGACGCCGAATATCGCAAAACCCGCACCCAGCCAGAAGGCCAGTATCTGATGCTTGGGGCCCACAAAAGCCACCCCGCCCGAGGTCAGAAGATCGCCCAGAACCGTCCCCGGCCCCAAGGACGAGCTAAGCTTGGCCACCAGCCATTCGATGATCAGCAGCGTCAGAATGACCGGCAGCAATACGAAAAGCCCGGTCAGAAAGGCGCTCACCACCCCCTTTTGCCAGAAATACGAAACAAACCGCATGGAACAAACCCGCCGCGCTTAGGGAACTGTCCCCTTATATCAGCACAAGGCACAAGCAGAAGGCGTTAATCCGGGGGCGGCCTGAACAGCAAGATATGTGGCCAGGGCCCAGCTGTCCGGGCGCAGCTTGACACCGGGCCTCCCAGAACGATACATTATTCAAGTGATATATTGAATGATGGTGAGTCCCGCGTCTTTGATACCTCTGTCCGCAGCGCGCGCCCGTGCGAAATGATCATATCGTCCAAGATCACACGGCCACTTGCCGCCCCTCTGTTGGGCCGAGGCCGCACGCAACAAGGTGAGAACCCCAGATGAAACATCTTATGATCCTGAACGAGCCCCCCTATGGGACCGAGCGTAACTTCAACGGTCTGCGTCTGGCTCATGCTCTGGCAAAGAATGACGCAGAAGGTGAGGTAACCGTCTTTCTGATGGCTGATGCGGTCACCTGCGCCAAGGCGGGGCAGAAGACACCGGATGGATATTATAACCTTGAACGGATGCTCCGCCGCGTGATCACCGCCAAGGGGCGCGTGCTGATGTGTGGCACCTGCATGGACGCCCGGGGCCTGACGCCTGACGAGATGATCGAAGGCGCAAAGCGTTCGACCATGGACGAACTTTCCAACGCGACGCTGGTCGCAGACAAGGTGCTGGTGTTCTGATGGCTAAGATGTTGACGCTCAAAGCGCTGTTCGAAGATCCCGATCGCTACTATCTGATCGACGTGCGTGACGCAGAAGACTACGCCAGCGCGCATGTGAAAGGTGCCGTGCACGTTCCCCTTGCCGAACTTGAAGACCACCTGGGCGATATTCCGGCAGGCAAGATCCCTGTCACGATCTGCGGCAAGGGCGGAGGCCGCTCAGCTTCTGGTGCGGAACTGCTTTGTAGGGAAGGTCACCCCGGTGCGCTCTGGCTTGAGGGCGGCACAAACGGCTGGCTCGCCGCCAAGGGGTGATCCATCGCTGTTGAACGGGTTCTGCTACACGGCCGCAGCGGCGTAACACCAGAGGAACATTTTACCGGGCCGAGCGATCTCGCGATCGGCGTTCCGGGCAAGTGTATTGGTGCAGGTGGATTTCATCTACTGGAATATCAGTTGCCAGAGATTCGCTTTCAGGCAGGCTAGCTGGAAATCTAAAGCGACCTATCGCGCCCAAAGCGGAATAGAGCCCGGTCCGAGCCTCGGCCCATCCACAACATCTATAAAAGTCTTTGAAGTCAGTGGTGAGCCGTGCAGGATTCGAACCTGCGACCCACTGATTAAAAGTGTGCACCTGCCGTCATCGCCTAGGCTAGCACAAGATAGCGACAGCTAGTATAATTGTTAAAAATCAATAGGTTGATAGTATTGCGGGATAGTGCGAGAATGTCCTAGGCGGTCCTAGCGTGCTTGCATGGTGCTAGCACGCTAGCCAAGGAGAGCGCTATGCCGAAGTTAACAAAGACCTTCGTTGAAGGTGTTGAGCCGCCCGCAAAGGGTTATGAGATTCACTGGGACGAAAGGCTGGCGGGCTATGGCCTCCGCGTCACGGCGACGGGTGTTCGCGCCTACGTCGCTCAAGGACGCGTTCATGGAAAGGCCGTCATCACAACAGTCGGTCGTCACGGTCTGTTCACCGAGGACCAAGCTCGCCGCAAGGCACAGAGCATCCTCCAGCAGATGCGTGACGGGATCAACCCGAACGCCGAGAAGAAGGCGGCGGTTGAAGCGGCCAAGGCGGAGGAAGCCGCAGGGGTGACTCTGGCAGAGACCTGCCGAGCGTATCTCGACCGGCCGGGTAAGCTGAAGCAGAAGACGAAGGACGAATACCAGCGCCACGTCGATAAGAGCCTTGCTGAGTGGAAGGGACTGCCCATCGCCAGCATCACCGCCGACATGGTGGTCAAACGTCACCGCGAGATCGTCCAGAAGGGTATCGACGGGAAACGCGGGGCACCGGCCAGCGCCAACAGCGCTATGACCGTCCTGCGGTTGCTGATCAAGTTCGCTAGCCGCCAGTATCGGCAAGCCGATGGTAGCCCCCTCATCCTTTACACCCCAACCGACGCGCTCCACGACCACTGGGCAAAACTCGGCACCCGGACGCAGCGCTACATCGAGCGCGACAAGGTGGGCGTAGTTTGGAATGCGCTAACCACAGCTCGGGCTGGAGCCAAGAACCGCGCTGACCGTCACAGCGTGGACCTCGTTCGCCTGCTTGTTCTGACGGGCGCTCGCCGCTCGGAAATCGCAGGGCTT
>JASBSV010000131.1 GCA_030148745.1 Paracoccaceae bacterium | reverse complement strand
TGATTTCGCGGCGAAAGTCGGGAACAAAGAATCATCCGGGGCAGTGCCTGTGTCGCAATCCACGCGATCTGCAAATTCGCTAACCGATACCGCGGCGGAACAGTCCTCGCGGCTGATGCTGCTTGGCGCGCTGGCGATTTTATGTTTCTCGCTCGCCGTTTTGGTGGCCAATCAGTATTTATTCTTGCTGTTTTTGGCGAAAGGCAGCGCGCTGGCCGGCCTTGTGGTGGTCATAGCACTGCTGACGAGACGACGCCGAACTGAAAAAGCGGGCGCGCTAAGCTCGATCGAAAGTTTTGTCGCCCATGATGCCTCGCCCAGTTTCGTCACCGATGCCGCGGGCGCGATCACCTATAGCAACAGTGCCGCCGGCGAACGGTTCGAGGGGGAAAGCAAAGAAACCCTTGCCGGTCTGCTGGCCGGGCTTTTCGCCAACCCTTCGTCGATTCTGTTCCGGCTGCAGAACCGGGCCGAGGTTGCCGGATCGGCGCGCGAGGATGTGGTCACGCGCCGGGGGCACATCCGGCTGGCGGTGCATAAGATCGGGGCCGAGGGGTTTTTGTGGCGCCTTGAGGATATCGGCGAGCGCAGCCCAAAAAGCCGGGGCGCCGAGGGGTTGAGCCTGCCGATGCTGACGGTCAGCAAGGCCGGAACGGTCCTGTTCATGAATGAGGCGATGCGCCGGCTTCTGGGCGGGCGGGTCAAGACGCTGGACCGGATTTTTCACCAGTTGCCAATCCGCTCGGGCGCGATGAACACGATCGCCGCCGCCGAAGGGCCCATGCAGTCGCTGGTCGCCGAGATCGAGGGTGCCAATGGTCGGCGCGAGGTTTACTTCCTGTCCGGCGCGACCGCGCCCGATGCTGGCGGCGCCTCGTGGAAGTTCTTTGATGAACTGCCGGTGCCGCTCCTGAAGATCGCCAAAGGCGGTGAGATTACATTGTCCAACAAATTGTCGCGCGATCTGCTGCGCGATCAGATGCTCACGGGCGCGCATCTGTCGGATCTGGTCGAAGGGCTGGGCCGGTCGGTGGACGACTGGCTGGCCGATGCGCTGGACGGGCGCGCGCTTGGCCATCCTGAGGTGCTGAGGGCGCGAAAAACCGACACTGACGTCTTTCTTCAGATCTCGCTGGGCCGGATTCACGAAGAGGACGGGCCGGCGCTGATGGCGGTTCTCAACGATGCGACCGAGCTGAAAACGCTTGAGGCGCAATTTGTCCAAAGTCAGAAAATGCAGGCGATCGGACAGCTGGCCGGGGGCGTGGCGCATGATTTCAACAACCTGCTGACGGCGATTTCGGGCCATTGCGACCTGTTGCTGCTACGCCATGATCAGGGCGATCCCGAATATGGCGATCTGGTACAGATCCACCAGAATGCCAATCGCGCGGCCAGTCTGGTAGGGCAGCTTCTGGCCTTTTCGCGCAAACAGAACCTGCGCCCCGAAACCCTGGATATGCGCGATACGCTGTCGGATCTGACCCATCTTCTGAACCGGTTGGTGGGCGAAAAGATCACCCTGTCGTGGTCGCATGATCCTGAGTTGCACCCGATCCGGGCCGACAAACGCCAGCTTGAGCAGGTTCTGATGAACCTTGTGGTCAACGCGCGCGATGCGATGCGCGAAGGCGGCGAGATTCTGATCGAGACGGAAAATTCCGTGCTGGACACGCCGCTCAAACGCGACCGCGCGGTGGTTCCGGCGGGCAAATATGTGCGTCTGCGCGTCGTCGATCAGGGGGTCGGCATTCCGCCCGAGAAACTGTCAAAGATTTTTGAGCCGTTTTACACCACCAAACGCACGGGCGAAGGCACCGGGCTGGGCCTGTCGACGGCCTATGGCATCGTCAAGCAGTCGGGCGGGTTTATTTTCGTCGACAGCACCCTGGTTGGCGGCACTGTGTTTTCCTTGTATTTTCCGGTGCATGACAAACCGGCCGAGCCGCCGCATCCGGGTCCCAGACCGGCACAGCGCCGGGTGACGGGGCAGGGCGAGGGTGTGGTCCTGCTGGTTGAGGATGAGGCGCCGGTGCGCGCCTTTGCCTCGCGTGCGCTGCGGCTGGGCGGCTATACGGTGCTTGAGGCCGAAAGCGCCGAGGAGGCGCTCAAAACGCTCGAGGATGAAACGCTCAGCGTCGATATTTTCGTCACCGATGTGATCATGCCCGGCATGGACGGGCCGACCTGGGTCAAGACGGCGCTGAAAAGCCGCCCCGATGTCAAGGTCGTCTTTGTCTCGGGCTATGCCGAGGACGCCTTTGAAGGCGGTCAGGATCAGTTCCCTAACTCTGTCTTCCTGCCCAAGCCGTTTTCGCTCAACGATCTGACGGCGACGGTGCAGGAACAGCTGCATTAGGGCGTTTTTGGCGGCCCGGGGCGGCCAGCGGGCCGCCGGGTGTTTCCGGCAATGAGCGCTTAACGGGCGTTTTCCCAAGCCTCGAACTCGGCATGCATCTTGCGCCGCAGCCGCTTTTCGACATTGGGCGAAAGGGAAAATTCGCGTTTGGGCGAGACATTCAGCGTCTTGAGCGTGATGCTGGTTGCCAGCCGCTCTTCCAGAAACCCGATAAGCCCGGCGCGGTTTTCGTATTTGAAGCAATGGGTCACGGCGGTATTACCATCCTCGTCTGCCAGAAATTTCGCCTGTGATCCGACCTCGGAATAGGCCGGGCGCTTGCCCTTGAGATAGCCCAGAACAAAATCGTCGAAGGTGATTTCGGCAGTGCTGTTGGGATGGCCACGCAGGTCCTCGCGCCCGCGGTATCTGTACCAGCTTCCCAGCCAGTCAATCGGCTCGCGCACCACGGCCATGGTGTCCAGCTTTTGACCGCCGACGCCTTCGAAATAGGGGCGCAGAAAACGGTTGTATCGGTACCACGGCGAATGTTTGAGAATCGGCGGATCGATGATCTTGGCCGTCGCCATCGGCGCCAATGCGCCTTCAATCGCCGTCGTCCCGGTCTTGGGAACCGCAAGGAAGACCAATTTTTCTTTCCAGAAAACAAGCATTTGCCGATCCCGCCCCGTTTCGTTTCTTATTCCCCGCTCGGGGTAAACTACTCCTTAACTCTTCCACGAAAAAGTGGATTTGAGAAAAATTATATTGAAATGTTCTCGCTTTGATCTCATAAGAAAGCAGAACAAGAGGCGAACATCAGCAGAGATTGCCGCCCCCCTCGCGGTGTGAAATAAGGATGACAACAATGGCAACGGCGACACTTCTGGACATGAATAGCAAAAACAACGGCGACAAGCAGAAGGCGCTGGATTCAGCGCTTGCACAGATCGAACGGCAGTTCGGCAAAGGCTCGATCATGAAGCTGGGTCAGACCGGCGCCGTGCAGCAGATCGAGGCGACATCGACCGGCTCTCTGGGGCTCGATATCGCGCTGGGGATCGGCGGGTTGCCAAAGGGCCGGGTGATCGAGATCTATGGCCCCGAAAGCTCGGGCAAGACCACGCTGACGCTGCATTGCGTGGCCGAGGAACAGAAAAAAGGCGGCGTCTGTGCCTTTGTCGATGCCGAACATGCGCTTGATCCGCAATATGCCAAAAAGCTGGGCGTGAACCTTGATGAGCTGCTGATTTCACAGCCCGACACGGGCGAGCAGGCGCTTGAGATTACCGAAACGCTGGTGCGTTCGGGCGCGATCAGCATGATCGTTATCGATTCGGTGGCCGCCCTGACCCCCAAATCCGAGCTTGAGGGCGATATGGGCGACGCACAGGTTGGCGCTCAGGCCCGTTTAATGAGCCAGGCGATGCGCAAGCTGACCAGCGCGATCAGCCGCTCGAACTGCATGGTGATTTTTATCAACCAGATCCGGATGAAGATCGGCGTGATGTTCGGCAGCCCCGAAACCACGACCGGCGGCAATGCGCTGAAATTCTATTCCTCGGTGCGTCTGGATATCCGCCGCATCGGCGCGATCAAGGACCGTGACGAGGTTGTAGGCAACGCCACCCGCGTCAAGATCGTCAAGAACAAGGTCGCCCCGCCTTTCAAACAGGTTGAATTCGACATCATGTATGGCGAAGGCATCTCGAAAATGGGTGAGCTTCTGGATCTGGGCGTCAAGGCGGGCGTGGTGGAAAAATCCGGCTCGTGGTTCTCATATGGGGACGAAAGGATCGGGCAGGGGCG
>JASBSV010000129.1 GCA_030148745.1 Paracoccaceae bacterium | reverse complement strand
CCAAGGATCGTCTCGAGCCCCGGAAATTCGGCATTGCGATAGCGCCGGATGCTGCCGGTCAACAGCCCGGTGCCCTGGGCCAGGGCAACGCGGGTGTTCGTGCCTCCGATATCGGCCAGAAGCGAATATGTGTCTGCATCTTGGGTCATCGGGGGCTTTCTCAACAGGAGCGCGTTAGCGCTAACTTAAGCGCGTCATAAGATGCTTTGGGGGTGCGCTGCAAGCTGTCAAAATCCACATGCACAAGGCCAAAGCGTTTTTCATAGCCCAGCGCCCATTCGTAATTGTCCATCAGCGACCACAGGAAATATCCCCGGACCGGCACCCCATCGGCGATCACCTGCCTGACCTTATCGACATGGGCGTTGATATAGTCGATGCGCGGCTGATCGGGCTGGCCGGGGCGGTCGGCGCCCGCCATGCCGTTTTCGGTGACATAAAGCGGCAGAGCGCCAGTAAACTCGCGCGCTGTCGTGGTCAGGAAATGCGCCAGCCCGTCGGGATAAACCTCCCACCCCATTTCGGTTTTGGGCAAGGGGCCTTCGACCTCGCGCAGGGCAGGCCAGGGCCAATCGCCGGCGGCGATCAGCTTGCGGGTGTAATAGTTCAGCCCGCACCAGTCGACGGGCGCGGTGATGGTGGCGAAATCGTCCTGCCAGCCGCTGGGCAGATGTGGCTCAAGCCCCTCCAGCGCCTCGGCGGGATAGCGGCCCTGAAAGATACCCGACAGGAAAAACCGGTTGTAATAGGCGTCATAACGCGCGGCGGCGGCGCGGCTTTCGGCGCTGTCATCGGCGGCTTGGGCATATTCGAAATTGCACACCGCGCCCAGATTGCCCATGCCCAGCCCGCGCATCACCTGAATGGCGGTGCCATGCGCCAGAAGAACGTGATGCATCGCCCGCGCCGTGCCCCTTATATCGCGCAGGCCGGGCGCATGATGGCCCAGAAAATGCGACAGCCAGCTGACGCACCAAGGTTCATTAATCGGGGCCGCCGACCAGATGCGGTCGCCGATCCGGCGCATGATCACTTCGGTGAAATCGCCGAACCAGCCGGCGATGTCGCGGTTGCGCCAGCCGCCCAGATCGGCCAGCGCCGAGGGCAGCTCCCAATGGTAAAGCGTCGCGGCGGGTTTCAGCCCGCGTTCCAGCATCGCATCGACCAGCCGGTCATAAAAATCCAGACCCTCGGGGTTTGGCCCGCCGCGCCCTTCCGGCAGCACCCGCGCCCATGAGGTGGAAAAGCGGTAAACGTCCAGATTGGCGTCACGCACCAGATCAAGATCGCCCTCGTAGCGGTGATAATGATCGCAGGCCAGCGCGCCATTTTCGGCCCGTACCACATTGCCGGGCGTGGCGGCGAATGTGTCCCAATGGGTGGGGCCTGCGCCGCCCTGCGCATGACCCTCGATCTGATAGCTTGAGGTCGCCGCCCCAAAGAGAAACCCCTTGGGGAAATCATCGCGTGTGAAATTCATCTCGTACCTTTGTTGCTGGCCCTAAGCGGGCGCGGGGCCGGTCGATTGCCCGACCATCAGTTCCGCCTCAAGCAGCTCATGCGCAAGCGGCTTTTCGGGATGGGCGATCAGATCAAGCAGATGGGTCGCCGCGCGCCGCCCGGCCAGCCGCACGGACGAGCGTGTGGCGGTAAAGATCGGCACCTCGCCGCCGTTCTGCAGATAGGAAAGATCGTCGTCATGGGTGATGACCGAAATATCGCGGCCCAGTTTCAGCCCGCGCTCTTCGATCGCCCGCCGCACGCCCAGCGCCGAGATCATCGAAGAGACGACAAAGGCGGTCGGAGGCGCGTTCCAGCCCAGCATCTCGCGGGCTGAACCATAACCGTAAAGCTCGGTCATTTCGGCGCTGCGCATCAACGCCGGATCAGGCGCGATGCCGCGTGCCTGCAGCGCGCCAAGATAGCCATCGCGCCGGCGGGTGGCGAAATCCATGCTCTCGAGCCCGTTGATCAGCGCGATCCGCCGATGCCCCAGATCCAGAAGAAAGGCGGTCGCGCGCATGAAGGCGCGGCGGTTGTTGACATCGACCCATGCGTAATCGCCCACCTCATGCGAGGCGCGCCCATGCACCAGAAACGGCAGGTCGAGCGATTTGAGATGCGCAATGCGCGGATCGTCCAGATGCGGGCCATGCAGGATGATCCCGTCAACCGTGCCCTTGGCCTTGAGGTTGCTATAGGCGGTCGCCTCGTCGCTGTCGTTGACGATCGACAGCACCATGTCATAGCCGTGCTGGGCGTAAACCTCGCTTGCGCCGGAAATGAAATCGCCGAAAATCGGGTTCACCATCTCGTGGCTGGTCGATTTGGCGATCACATGACCGATCGCCATCGACTGACCCGTGGCCAGACCCTTGGCGCGGGCGTTGGGGTGATAGCCGTATTTATCCGCCGCCAGCCTTACCCGGTTGCGGGTTGCCTCGCTGACCTCGGGATAGCCGTTCAGCGCCCGACTCACCGTGGTCTGCGACAGCCCCAGTTCCTGTGAGAGTTCCTTTAGATTCATGCCATCCCAAAGCTCAAAGCGCTTTCAATCCAATCCAGATTAATCCGCCGATCTCGTCAGGTCAAAGGTCGCGGTGAAAATACCGGAAAATTCTGAATAAACGAGATTTACATGGAAATCTGTGGTATCTGAGTTGACAGTATAAAAGCTATGAGTGAATTTACAGACCTTCAAAGCGCTTTGGAAATGATTCCATTGGCGCGAAGATTGGGTTAGCGCGAATTGCGCAACGTGGGAGGATTATTCATGAAAAACATGCTGTACGCGGGCGTCGCGGCAGTTGCTCTGTCGGCAAGTGCTGCAAGCGCCGCCGGTCATCTGGTTTTCACGCCGGGTGAGGGGGATTTCAACTGGGCGAGCTATGAGGCGCTCAAGAAAACGCAGATCAAGGGTGAGCAGGTCACCGTCTTCGGTCCCTGGCTTGGCCCGGACCAGAAGCTGGTCGAAAGCGTGCTGGCCTATTTCGCCGAGGCGACGGGCGCGGATGTGAAATACACCGGCTCGGACAGTTTCGAGCAGCAGATCGTCATCGATGCCGAGGCTGGTTCGGCCCCGAATGTCGCGGTCTTCCCGCAGCCGGGTCTGGCTGCCGATATGGCCAAGCGCGGATTTCTGAGCCCCCTGGGTCAGGACACCGCCAACTGGGTGCGCGACAACTATGCCGCCGGCCAGTCCTGGGTCGATCTGGGCAGCTATGCCAACCCGCAGGGCAAAAAGGACCTTTATGGTTTCTTCTTCAAGGTCGATGTCAAATCGCTGGTCTGGTATTCGCCCGAGAACTTTGCCGATGCCGGCTATGAAATCCCCAAGACCATGGAAGACCTCAAATCGCTGACCGAACAGATCGTCGCCGATGGCGGCACGCCCTGGTGCATCGGTCTGGGATCGGGCGGCGCGACCGGCTGGCCGGCCACCGACTGGGTCGAGGATATGATGCTGCGCACCCAGCCGCCCGAGGTTTATGACCAGTGGGTGACCAATGAGATCCCCTTCACCGATCCGCGCGTCGTCGATGCGATCGATGAGTTCGGCTGGTTCGCACGTAACGACAAATATGTCGCCGGCGGCTCGGCCGCTGTGGCCTCGACCGATTTCCGCGACAGCCCCAAAGGGCTCTTCACTTCGCCGCCGCAGTGCTACATGCACCGTCAGGCAAGCTTTATCCCCGCCTTCTTCCCCGAGGGGACGGTCGTGGGGCAGGACGCCGATTTCTTCTATTTCCCGTCCTATGCTGACAAGAATCTGGGCAACCCCGTGCTTGGTGCCGGCACCCTCTTTGCCATCACCAATGACAGCCCCGGCGCACGCGCTTTGATCGAATTTCTCAAATCGCCCATCGCGCATGAGGTCTGGATGGCGCAGCAAGGCTTCCTGACACCCTTCAAGGGCGTCAACACCTCGCTTTACGCCAATGACACATTGCGCGGTCTGGGCGATATTCTTCTGGGCGCGACGACCTTCCGCTTTGACGGCTCTGACCTGATGCCGGGCGCGGTTGGTGCAGGCTCGTTCTGGACCGGGATGGTCGATTACGCCGGCGGCAAACCTGCCGAGGCGGTCGCGGCCGAAATTCAGGCCTCGTGGGATGCGATCAAGTAAGCCTGTCGCGTAACTGAACCAAAGGTGCATCCGGGTCCTTTGACGGACCCGGGCGCGCCGGATCCCAGATCGCACGCCATTTCAACGGGGAGGGGCCAATGCATCCTGCTGTTCAGGGCATTTTGACGATCATCATCGGCGTTGGTGGCTGCGTCGCCTATTATTATTTTTCCAATCAGATCCTCGACCGGTTTGTGTTCCCGGCGCGCGGGCCGAACGCGGGGCGCAATATCAACCGCGCCAATATGGTCCGCCCATGGCTGTTTCTGGCCCCCGCGCTGATCGCGCTCAGTGTCTATCTGGCCTATCCGGTGGTCGAAACCCTGTGGCTGTCGCTGAGTGAGCGCCTGCCCGGAGGCGGCGCGAAATTCGTCGGGCTGGACAATTACCGGCAGATGCTGGCCGAGCCGAAGTTCTGGGAGGCGCTGCGCAACAATTTCATGTGGCTTCTGGTGGTGCCGGCCTTTTCCACCGCCTTCGGCCTTTTGGCGGCGCAGCTGACCGACCGGATCAAATGGGGCAATATCGCCAAATCTCTGATCTTCATGCCGATGGCGATCTCTTTCGTGGGCGCCGCGGTGATCTGGAAACTGGTCTATGACGCGCGCCCCGCCGGGCAGGATCAGATCGGCGTTCTGAACGCGCTTTATCTGACCTTTGGCGGCAGCGAGCCGCAGCAATGGCTGACCATCCCGATCCTGAACAATTTTTTGCTGATGGTGGTGCTGATCTGGATTCAGACCGGCTTTGCCATGGTGATCCTGTCCGCCGCCCTGCGCGGCATCCCCGAAGAGACGATCGAGGCGGCGATCATCGATGGCGCCAATCCGTTTCAGATCTTTTTCAAGATAAAGGTGCCGCAGATCTCGGGCACCATCGTCGTGGTCTGGACCACGATCACCATCGTTGTGCTCAAGGTCTTTGACATCGTGTTCGCCATGACCAACGGGCAATGGCAGACGCAGGTTCTGGCCAATTACATGTATGACAAGCTGTTTCGCGCCAATGACTGGGGCGTGGGTTCGGCCAGTGCGATGGTGATCATGGCGCTGGTGACCCCGATCCTTGTCTGGAACGTGATCAACGCCCGCCGGGAGATGCGCTGATGGAAAATATCGCCGGCACGAAATCAAGCCTCAGCTGGGCTGTTCATATCTCGGTCGCGGCGCTGGTGCTGATCTGGCTGTTTCCGACGGTGGGGCTTTTCGTCTCCTCCTTCCGGACCGCCGATCAGATCGCCACCTCGGGCTGGTGGAAGGCCGCTTTCCCGTCCGAGCAGAACCTGACCCTGCGCACCGATCCGCCCTCGACGCAGGTGCAAAAGGGCGGCCAATGGGTGATTGAGGGCAATCTTTTTGGCGACAAGCGCGGCGCGACGATCTCGGTCTATGGGACCTCCTCGCGGGAAATCTCGACCTATAAGGCGGGCGAGACGGGCAAGTTTCGCAATGGTGCGACGATCACGGTTCAACCCAACGGCGATTACGTGGCCAGCAGCGACACCAAATGGAAGGGCGGGCGCGGCCCGCGGGTCTTTGTCACCGCCGTGACCCCGCCCGAGTTCACGCTGCGGAACTATCAGATGGTGCTTTTCGATCCGGCCAACCGCGAAGGCATGGCACGGGCGTTTTTCAACACGCTGACGGTGACGATCCCGGCCACGGTGATCCCGATCCTTGTGGCGGCCTTTGCCGCCTATGCGCTGGCGTGGATGGATTTTCCCGGTCGCGCCCTTCTGGTCGCGGCGGTGGTGGGGCTTTTGGTTGTGCCGCTGCAACTGGCGCTGATCCCGCTTTTGTCGCTGCACAATGACATCGGAATCGGCAAGGGCTATCTGGGCGTCTGGCTGGCCCATACCGGGTTTGGCCTGCCTCTGGCGATCTATCTTTTACGCAACTACATGGTGGGCCTGCCGCGCGACATCATCGAAAACGCCCGCGTTGACGGCGCGACCGAGTTTCAGATCTTTACCAAGATCATCCTGCCGCTGTCCTTTCCGGCGCTGGCCAGTTTCGCGATCTTTCAGTTTCTGTGGACATGGAATGACCTGTTGGTTGCGCTTGTCTTCCTGATCGATTCAACCGGCGAGACGACGGTGATGACCAAACAGATTGTCGAGCTTCTGGGCACCCGCGGCGGCAATTGGGAGATCCTTGCCACATCGGCCTTCGTATCCATCGCGGTGCCGCTGATGGTCTTCTTTGCAATGCAGAAATACCTTGTGCGCGGCCTTCTGGCCGGCTCGGTCAAATAACAGCCGGTCAGACCGGTTACAGAACAGGACGAAAAGACGTGACACTCGCGATAAAAACACAGCCCGATCAAAACGCAGCCGACAAGGACTGGTGGCGCGGTGCGGTGATCTATCAGATCTATCCGCGCAGCTTTCAGGACAGCAATGGCGATGGCATCGGCGATCTTCTGGGGATCGTGCAACGCATGCCCTATATCGCCTCGCTTGGGGTCGATGCGATCTGGATCTCGCCCTTCTTCACCTCGCCGATGAAGGATTTCGGCTATGATGTGTCGAATTATTGCGATGTCGATCCGATGTTCGGCACGCTGGCCGATTTCGATGCGCTGATCCAGACGGCTCATTCGCTTGGCGTCAAGGTGATGATCGATCTGGTGCTCAGCCATTCTTCGGACCAGCACCCGTGGTTCATCGAAAGTCGCGCCAGCCGCGACAATGACAAATCCGACTGGTACGTCTGGGCCGATGCCAAGCCCGACGGCACCCCGCCCAACAACTGGCTGTCGATCTTTGGCGGTTCGGCCTGGCATTGGGATGCGCGACGCTGCCAGTATTATCTGCACAACTTCCTGACCTCGCAGCCCGATCTGAACCTGCATAACCCCGATGTGCAGAACGCGCTTCTGGATGTCGAACGGTTCTGGCTGGATCGCGGGGTGGATGGCTTCCGCCTTGATACGATCAACTTTTATTTTGCCGACCGGCTGTTGCGCGACAACCCGCCGCTGGCCCCCGAAAAGCGCAATGACACCATCGCGCCCGCCGTGAACCCCTATAACCATCAGGAACATCTTTATTCCAAGAACCAGCCCGAGAACCTGACATTCCTGCATCGCTTCCGCGCAGTGATGGAGGAATACCCCGCCATCGCCGCCGTGGGCGAGGTGGGCGATGCCCAGCATGGTCTGGAGCTGTTGGGCCAATACACCCGCGGCGATGATTTCGTGCAGATGTGCTATGCCTTCGAGTTTCTGTCAAAAGAGCCGCTGACCGCTGCGCGCATCGCCGAAGTGTTCGATCAGCTGGACAGCGTCGCCGCCGATGGCTGGGCCTGCTGGGCCTTTTCCAACCACGATGTGATGCGCCATGTGACCCGCTGGGACCTGTCGCCGGCGGCGCAAAAGCTGTTTACAACCATGCTGATGTGTCTGCGCGGCTCGGTCTGTATCTATCAGGGCGAGGAACTGGGCCTGCCCGAAGCCGAGCTTGAGTTCGAAGACCTGCAAGACCCTTACGGCATCGAATTCTGGCCCGAGTTCAAGGGCCGCGACGGATGCCGCACCCCCATGGTCTGGGAGCCGTCGAACCAGAACGCGGGGTTTTCCACCGGTGCGCCGTGGCTTCCGGTGCCCAGCGCCCATGCCAGCCTGTCGGTCGCCGCGCAGGAAGCCGATCCCGGCGCGCTTTTGCATCATTACCGCAAGGCCATCTCGCTTCGTCACAGCCACGCCGCGCTGACCAAGGGCAGCCAGACCCATGTGCAGGCGCAGGGCGATGTGGTGATCCTGACGCGCGAGCATGAGGGCGAGCATCTGTTCTGCGCCTTCAACCTCAGCGATGATCCCGCCCGGCTGCATCTGCCGCCGGGGCACTGGCTGACCATCGGCGCCGAGCTGAACAGCGCCGCCGCCAATGCCGACGGGCAGGTGGAACTTGGGCCATGGCAGCCTTGTCTTGCAATCCGCCGGAGCTGACCCAGAAAGGAAAGAGATCCCGATGGCCGACCTCAAACTGACCAATATCGAAAAGACCTATGGCGGTACCGTCAATGTCCTGAACGATATCAATCTTGAGATTGAAACCGGTGAGCTGATCGTTTTTGTGGGCCCCTCGGGTTGTGGCAAATCCACCCTGTTGCGGATGATCGCGGGGCTGGAAAAGATCACCGGGGGCGAGTTGCAGATCGACGGTCAAGTGGTCAATGATGTGCCACCCTCGCTGCGCGGGATCGCGATGGTGTTTCAGTCCTATGCGCTTTACCCGCATATGACGGTGCGCGACAACATGGCCTTTGCGCTGAAACTGGCCAAGATGTCCCGGGCCGAGATTGACGCCGCTGTCATGGCGGCGGCGGAAAAGCTGCAACTGACCGAATACCTTGACCGGCTTCCCAAGGCCCTGTCGGGCGGACAGCGCCAGCGCGTCGCCATCGGCCGGTCGATTGTGCGCGACCCCAAGGTCTATCTTTTTGACGAACCGCTGTCGAACCTTGATGCCGCGCTGCGCGTCGCCACAAGGATCGAGATTGCGCAGTTGAAAGAACAGATGCCCAACTCGACCATGATCTACGTCACCCATGATCAGGTCGAGGCGATGACACTGGCCAGCCGCATCGTTGTGCTGGCCAATAAGGGCATCGCACAGGTCGGCACCCCGCTTGAGCTTTACGAGCGGCCCCGCAACGAATTTGTGGCGCAGTTCATAGGCTCGCCCGCGATGAACCTTCTGGCGGGCGAGGTGACCGGCACCGGCGCGACCACCACGGTGCGTCTGGATGGCGGCGGCACCGCGACATCCACCGTTCCCACCAGCGCGGCCGATATGGGCGCGCGGGTCAATATCGGGGTGCGGCCCGAGGATTTCGTGACCACCGATGCCGGCAGCCATATCTTTGAAGGCACGGTCAACTTTACCGAAGCCTTGGGCGAGGTGACGCTGCTTTATTTCAATGCCGAGGCTGATCACGACGCAATGATCGCCAAATTGCCCGGCATTCACAAAGGCTTGCGCGGCGAAACTGTACGTCTGGGCGCCGATCCCTCCAAGGTTCATATCTTTCATCAGGGTGTCTCGCTCCTGCACCGATAGGCGCGTGCAGATTAGCCCTTGGAACCGGCCCCCCGGTGGTGCTTAATCGGCGCAACCAGACGAAGGGGGGAAAGGGCCAATGCCGGCACCGGTCAATACACTCAAAGCGGCGCTTTTGCGCGGCGAAACGCAGGTCGGCCTCTGGCTGGGTCTGGCGGGCGCTGTTCCGTCCGAGGTTGCCGCGACCGCCGGGTTCGACTGGTGCCTGATCGATGCCGAACACGGGCCCAATGATGTCAGCACGATCCTGCCGCAGTTGCAGGCGGTGCAGGGGCGCGGCGTACAGACGGTGGTGCGGGTGCCGGTCAGCGAGGACTGGATGCTTAAACGCGTGCTGGACATGGGCGCGCAGAACGTTCTGGTGCCGATGGTCAACACCGCCGAGGATGCGGCAAGGGTGGCGCGCGCCTGTCGCTATCCGCCGCAGGGCACGCGCGGCATGGCGCCCGATATGGTGCGCGCCTCGGGCTATAACTCGGCGCCCGATTATGCCGCCACCGCCAATGATCAGATCTGCGTGATGGTTCAGGTCGAAAGCGCCGAGGCGATTGAAAACATCGACGCGATTGCCGCCACCGAAGGGGTGGATGTGGTCTTTGTCGGGCCTGCCGATCTGTCGTCGGACATGGGCTTTCACATGCAGCCCGAGGCGCCGCAGGTTCTGGAGGCCATCAACCACGCGGCGCAGCGGATCACGGCGGCGGGCAAGATCGCCGGCAACATCACCGGCGATCCCGCGCAATTCGGCCCGCTGGCCAGACAGGGGTTCACCTTTCTGGGGGTGGGATGCGATGTGGTCATTCTGGCCAATGCCCTGCGGGCGCTGGCCAAAACCGCCAAAGAGGCCACCGGCTAGGCGCCGTGTCTAGCGGCTCTTTGCGTCAAAGATGAATCCCAGAAAATTCAGCAGGATCTGCGCGGCCAGAATGGCCGTCGATCCGGTGGGGTCATAATCGGGCGCGACCTCGACCAGATCAATGCCGATCACCGGGTGGTTGCGGGCCACCTCCTGCAATAGCTCAAGCACCTCGTAATAAAGAAAGCCGCCATGGCTGGGCGTGCCGGTACCGGGCGCGATTGACGGGCAGAAGGCATCGATATCAAGGGTCACATAGACCGGCGCCCCGGCGGGGATGCGCGCGGCCACATCGCGCAGACCGATCAGCCGCGCCTGCCGCACCGAAAGGATGTCCGAGCCCATCTCGCGCGCCGCCTCATAGCCTTCGCGCGCGGTGGACGACACATTGCGGATCCCCACCTGCGTCAGCCCGCTGACATAAGGTTTTTCGGCCGCGCGCCGCATCGGGTTGCCATGGCCAAAGCGCACGCCGTGACGCTCATCAACGAAATCAAGATGCGCGTCGATCTGCAGAATGTGAAAATCCCCCGCGCCGTCAAAGGCGTTGATGCAGGGAATATTCACCGAATGATCGCCGCCGATCACCACCGGCAGGGCCCCGGCGGCCAATGCCGCGCGCACCCCGGTTTCGATATTGGCGTGGCTGCGCATCGTGTCGGTATGGACGATATCGGCGTCCCCCATATCGACAATGCGCACATCGCCGCCCAGATAGGTGCGGTCATCCTCGTGATCATAGGCGCCCGCATGGCCGAACGAGAAAAGCGTCGAGGCCTCGCGCACCGCACGCGGGCCGAAGCGCGCGCCGGGGCGCCATTGGGTGCCCCCGTCAAAGGGCGCGCCCAGAACCGCCACATCCGCCCTGATCGCCGCCCAGTCGCTGACATAGGGCCGCTTGCCAAAGGTCGAGATCCCGACAAAGGGCAGATCCAGCCGCCCGCTTTCATATCCATGTGTGCTCATGCGCCGAAACTTCGCAGAAAATTCGGCCATGGCAAGGGGCGGGCGCGAATTGGGGTTTCGGAGGCCGCGTTTCCATGCGATAGGGACGCGCCAAGTGAAGCAATCCAGGAGTGATCCCTATGGAGATTCGCGAGGCCCTCACCTTCGACGATGTTCTCTTGCAACCGGCCGCCTCAAGCGTCCTTCCCTCGGACGCGGTGACAGTGACCAAAGCGTCACGGACCATCACTATGAACATCCCGCTTCTCAGCTCGGCGATGGATACGGTGACCGAGGCGCGCATGGCCATCGCCATGGCGCAGGCGGGCGGCATGGGGGTGATCCACCGCAATCTGGGCATCGAAGAACAGGCCCGCGAGGTGCGCCGCGTCAAACGGTTCGAAAGCGGCGTGGTCTACAGCCCGATCACCCTGACCCCCGATCAGACGCTGGCCGACGCCAAAGAGTTGCAGGAACGCTATCGCATCACCGGCTTTCCGGTGGTTGATGAGGCCGGCCGCGTCGTCGGCATCGTCACCAACCGCGACATGCGCTTTGCCAGCGACGATGCCACCCCGATCCGGGTGATGATGTCATCGGAAAATCTGGCGATGCTGCGCGAGCCTGCGGATCTCGATCAGGCGCGCAGCCTGATGCAGGCGCGGCGGATCGAAAAGCTGTTGGTGACCGATGCGGACGGCAAACTGACCGGGCTTTTGACGATCAAGGACATCGAACAGGCGGTGCTGAATCCGCAGGCCTGCAAGGACAGCCTTGGCCGCCTGCGCTGCGCGGCGGCGACCACGGTCGGGGATGCGGGCTTTGAACGCTCTCAGGCGCTGCTTGACGCGGGGGTCGATATGATCGTGGTAGATACCGCGCACGGACATTCCGAAGGCGTGGCTATCGCGGTCGAGCGGATCAAGAAGCTTTCGAATGAGGTTCAGGTGGTGGCCGGTAATGTCGCCACGGGCGAGGCAACCCGCGCCCTGATCGGGGCTGGCGCGGATGCGATCAAGGTGGGCATCGGCCCCGGATCGATCTGCACCACGCGGATGGTTGCGGGCGTCGGCGTGCCGCAGCTGACCGCGATCATGGATTGCGCCCGCGCGGCAAGGGAGGACGACGTGCCGGTGATCGCCGATGGCGGCATCAAATTCTCGGGCGATTTTGCCAAGGCGATCGCGGCGGGCGCCTCATGCGCCATGGTCGGCAGCATGATCGCCGGCACAGATGAAAGCCCCGGAGAAGTTATTCTTTATCAGGGACGTAGCTATAAAAGCTATCGCGGAATGGGCAGTCTGGGCGCGATGGCGCGTGGCTCGGCCGACCGCTATTTCCAGAAGGATGCGGCAAGTGACAAACTGGTGCCCGAAGGGATCGAAGGTCAGGTGCCCTATAAAGGCTCCGCCGGGGCGGTGATCCATCAGCTGGTCGGCGGTCTGCGCGCGGCCATGGGCTATACCGGATGCGGGACAATCGCCGAGATGCGACAGAACTGCCGCTTTGTGCGGATCACCGGCGCGGGTCTGAAGGAAAGCCATGTGCATGATGTGCAAATCACCCGCGAAAGCCCGAACTATCGGGTTGGCTGAGCGTGTCTGATCATATGATTGAATGCCAAATCAATGGCTTGCAAAGACTTCTTCAAGTCACCTCGGGGCCCTCGTGACCCCCGGCGCGCGCGTCGCGGCGGCGATTGAGGTTCTCGATCAGATCCTGACCGGCGCGCCGGCTGAAAAGGCGCTGACCACCTGGGCGCGGCAGCATCGCTTTGCCGGCTCCAAGGACCGCGCGGCGATCCGCGACCATGTGTTCGGCGCGCTGCGCTGCCGCCGGTCCTTTGCCGCGCGCGGCGGGGCGCAAACCGGGCGCGGGTTGATGATCGGGGCGTTTCATGATGACCCGGACGCCCGCGCGGCGCTGTTTTCCGGCGAAGGCTATGCCCCCGCGCCAATCGCGCCGGGCGAGGTGGACGCGATCCCCGACGAGCTTCCGCTTGCGGTGGCTCTCGATTGTCCTGACTGGCTGATGCCGCGGCTTCAGGCCAGTCTGGGCGCGGATTTTGCGCCGGTTATGACGATGCTGCAAAAACGCGCGTCGGTCTTTCTGCGGGTCAATCAGGCGCGTATTTCGCGCGATGACGCGCAGGCAGCGCTGGCGGCGGAAGGGATCGCGGCGCAGCCTCATCCGCTGTCGAAAAACGCATTGGAAGTAACCGAAAACGCACGAAAAATAAAGCAATCCAAAACCTATCTGGATGGTCTGGTCGAGCTTCAGGATGCCGCATCACAGGCGGTGGTCGATCTGTTGCCGGCGCCGGGCGGGCGGGTTCTGGACTTTTGCGCCGGCGGCGGCGGTAAGGCGCTCGCGATGGCCGCGCGCACGCGCGGGGCGGTCTTCGCCCATGACGCAGCGCCGGGCCGGATGGCGGATCTGCCGGCGCGGGCTGCGCGCGCGGGGGCCGAAGTTTCGCTTCTGAGGCCTGAAGAGCTTGGCAAGGCCGCGCCTTTCGATCTGGTCTATTGCGATGTGCCCTGTTCCGGCAGCGGCGCCTGGCGCCGGTCACCAGAAGGTAAATGGCTGCTGAGCGAAGCGCGGCTGAGCGAGCTTTGCGCCACGCAGGCCGAAATCCTGCGCCGCGCATCGGCTCTTGTCGCGCCGGGCGGCGCGCTGGCCTACATGACATGCTCTTTGCTTGATGATGAAAATATCACGCAAATAGATAGGTTTGTGAGAGAATGTTCAGGTTGGGAGGTGGTGTTTTCACGGCGCCTGACACCGATGGACGGCGGGGATGGTTTTTTTGTCTCGCTTTTGAGGAGAGGCTCATAGTAGGCTGCACAACCAATGAGTGTATCCGCGACGAGTGCAGACAAGTTTAATCACTGCTTAATGATTTCGCGGCGAAAGTCGGGAACAAAGAATCATCCGGGGCAGTGCCTGTGTCGCAATCCACGCGATCTGCAAATTCGCTAACCGATACCGCGGCGGAACAGTCCTCGCGGCTGATGCTGCTTGGCGCGCTGGCGATTTT
>JASBSV010000107.1 GCA_030148745.1 Paracoccaceae bacterium | reverse complement strand
TGGCCGCGCTTAACCGCGCGTCGATGACCGAAGGCGCGGTGATGCGCGATCTGCGCTCGGAGGTTCTGAAGCTGTTCAATCAGGTCACGCCGATCCGCCGCGGCCTGATGCGCAAGGGTTTGGGCGTCTAGCCTAAAGCGTTTCGCGTTTGGCTTGAAACATTCAGTATCACCTAACGCGTTGAAATCTTTGATTTCAGGCAGAGTTAGGTGAGTCTGTTTTAACGCGAAATGCTTTAAAGCACCTCGTCCAGCGCCTCTTCCAGACGATGCGCGGCGCCGTCGACATCATAAAGCTTATCCAGACCGAAAAGACCGATCCGGAAGGTGCGGAAATCCTCGGGCTCATCGCATTGCAGCGGAACACCGGCGGCGATCTGAAGGCCAAGGGCGGCGAATTTCGAGCCGTTCTGGATCTCGGGGTCCGATGTATAGGCGACAACCACGCCCGGCGCGCCGAACCCATCGGCCGCCACAAGGCTTACGCCGCGGGCTTTGAGCGCATCGCGCACCCGGTTGCCCAGCTCCCATTGCGCCTCGCATAATTTATCGAACCCAAAGTCCCGGGTTTCCTGCATCGTGTCGCGAAACGCCTTGAGCGCATCTGTGGGCATGGTGGCGTGATAGGCATGGCCGCCGTCCTCATAGGCCTTCATGATCGCCCGCCATTTTTTCAGATCGAGCGCAAAGCTGGTCGATGTCGTCTCCTCCAGCCGCGCCTCGGCGCGCTGCGACATCACCACGATGCCCGCCGACGGCGTCGACGACCAACCCTTTTGCGGCGCCGATATCAGAACATCCACCCCCGTGGCCGCCATATCGACCCAGGCGCAGCCCGATGCGATACAATCGAGAACCATGAGCGCGCCAACCTCATGCGCCGCGCTTGCCATTGCGGTGATATAATCATCCGGCAGGATCACCCCCGCCGCCGTTTCCACATGCGGCGCGAAAACCACGCCCGGCTTTTCCTCGCGGATGCGCGCGACCACCTCGTCGATCGGCGCGGGCGCAAAGGGGGTGGCAGGGGCGTTGCCCGTGCGGCGGGCCTTCATCACGATGCTTTGCGAAGTGATGCCATCGGCCTCGAAAATCTGGCTCCAGCGGTATGAGAACCAGCCGTTACGCACCACAAGCGCCTTTTGCCCTGTTGCGAACTGGCGGGCGACCGCCTCCATCGCATAGGTGCCGCCGCCAGGGACAAGTGCGACGCTGTCGCCCTTGTAGACCTCTTTGAGCATCGCGCCGATATCCAGCATCACCTTTCTGAACTGCATCGACATGTGGTTCAGCGACCGGTCAGTGAAGACCACGGAATATTCCAAAAGTCCTTCGGGATCGACAGTTTCCAAAAGTGCGTTCATCGGTGCATTCTCCTCTTTTGCCACTGCCTAGCGCCCCCGCGGCAGCGTGGCAAAACCTATCTTGCTTCTGGCCGCGACGTTTTGACAATGCGCCATGGCATTTCGCAGCGCCAGTGCCCGGTCAGATCGGGCCGGGACGACGCTCTTCGGACAACAGAACATTGGCCTCGACATCGCCGACCCCGGGCAGGGTCATCACTCGTCGTCGCAGGACACGTTCGAAATCGGCGATATCGCGGGCCGTGACGCGCAGGCGGTAATCGTAAAGCCCCAGCACCTGTTGAACGGAAAGAACCTCAGGAATTGCGCTGACCGCGCGTTCGAAATCCTCAAGACTGACCCGCCCGCGCGTGGCCAGTTTGACGCCCAGAAACACCGTCACTCCAAAGCCCAGCTTTTCAGGGTCCAGATCGACCCGCCGTCCCTTGATCACGCCATTGTCCTGAAGCCGGCGGATGCGTCGCCATGTCGCTGGCTGGGACAGGCCCAGAAGGCGGCCAAGGGCGCCGGCGCTTTGCGTGGCATCGGCGGCCAGCGCGCGCAGCAACGCCCGGTCGGTTTTATCAAGGTCGATCATATCGGCAACGTCTCGGCCATTTTGATGGTGCTGATGTGAACCAGCGCCTCAAGCTCGGATATATGCGGCAGCGTCAGGATCCGGTCGCGGTAAAGCGCCCGGTAATGCGCCATATCGCGCGCAATCACCGAAAGGCGCACATCGACCCGGCCCAGAAAGGTCTGAATTTCCACCACCTGCGGGATCTTGCGTGCCTCGGCCAGAAATTCGTCAAACCCGCGCGGATCGCCCTTGTCGAGCGTAAAGCGCAAAGACACCTCAACCGTAAAGCCCAGAGCGGACCAGTCGATGATCGCGTGCTGGCCGCGCAGGACACCCTCACCCGTCAGCCGATCGATCCGGCGCGCCGCAGTGGCCGGCGTGATCGTGCAGCGCTGGGCCAGATCCGAGACCGGGATCGCCGGGTCACTTTGCAAATAGCGCAACAGGCGCCGGTCGGTATCGTCAAGCATGATTATATATATTTATTCCCATTTAACGAATGAAACTCAAAGCATATCGGCAAATAAATGTCCAACCCTCTCTGCCAATTGCCGATATCGCCCCTATGCTGCGCACAGTGGAAGCAAACCAGAGGGAGCACGGGACAATGCGTGTATATTACGATCGCGATTGCGACATTAACCTGATCAAGGACAAGAAAGTGGCCATCCTGGGCTATGGCAGCCAAGGCCATGCCCATGCGCTGAACCTGCGCGACAGCGGCGCCAAGAACCTTGTCGTTGCGCTGCGCGAAGGCTCGCCCAGTGCTAAGAAAGCCGAAGGCGAAGGCCTGAAGGTCATGGGCATCGCCGAGGCCGCCGCATGGTGCGATCTGATGATGTTCACCATGCCCGACGAATTGCAGGCCGAGACATACAAGAAATACGTCCATGACAACATCCGCGAAGGTTCGGCCATCGCATTTGCACACGGGCTGAACGTGCATTTCGGCCTGATCGAGCCTAAGGACGGCATCGATGTGATCATGATGGCCCCCAAGGGCCCCGGCCACACCGTGCGCGGCGAATACGTCAAGGGCGGCGGCGTGCCCTGCCTTGTCGCCGTTGACCGCGATGCCAGCGGCAAGGCGCTGGAGATCGGCCTTTCCTATTGCTCGGCCATCGGCGGCGGACGCTCGGGCATCATCGAGACGAACTTCAAGGAAGAGTGCGAAACCGACCTCTTTGGTGAGCAGGCGGTACTTTGCGGCGGCCTCGTTGAGCTGATCCGCATGGGGTTCGAGACGCTGGTCGAGGCGGGCTATGCCCCCGAGATGGCCTATTTCGAATGCCTGCATGAGGTGAAGCTGATCGTCGATCTGATCTATGAAGGCGGCATCGCCAACATGAACTATTCGATCTCGAACACGGCCGAATATGGCGAATATGTCAGCGGCCCGCGGGTTCTGCCCTATGACGAGACAAAGGCGCGGATGAAGGGCATTCTGAACGACATTCAGACCGGCGCCTTTGTGCGTGATTTCATGCAGGAAAATCAGGTTGGCCAGCCTTTCTTCAAAGGCACCCGCCGCCGCAACGACGCCCATCAGATCGAGGCTGTCGGCCAGAAGCTGCGCGATATGATGCCGTGGATTTCGGCCGGCAAGCTGGTCGATCAGGCCAAGAACTAAAGCGCTCCACAAGGGGGGCAGCCCCTTGACGCAAGACAATGCGGCGGCCCGGCAATCGCGGGGCCGCCGTCTTTGGTTTGGGCTTTGGTCCGGACCGCCCGCGCGGGGCCGGCCGCCATTGACACCGCCCCGGCAAAGCCCGAGGTTGCGGCGCGAGGGCCGGAGTGAAGAATGTGACGGAAAACCCTGAAATAACCGGAAAAAGCTGGGCCATGGTCGGGGCGCTTGGGCTGATCTGGGGCTCAACCTTCATGGTGATCGAAATCGCCCTGACGGGGATCACGCCCTTCTGGCTTAGCGCCGGGCGGATCGGTTTCGCCGCGCTTTTGTCGGCGCTGGTCTGGGCGGTGACCGGCGGGCCGCTGGTGCCGCGCGGCGCCCGCCTGCCATGGCAAAGCCTTCTGGCCATCGGCGCGCTCAGCACTGCGGTGCCGTTTATGGCCATCAGCTGGGGCCAGCAGTTCGTGACATCGGGCTTTGCCGGCGTGTCAATGGCGGCGGTGGCGCTGATCGTGCTTCCGCTGGCACATTTTCTGGTCCCCGGCGAGCGGCTGACGCGCCGCAAAATCTTGGGCTTTGTGATCGGTTTTCTGGGGGTCGTCGTTCTGATGGGCCCCTCGGCCTTTGCCTCATCGGGGATCAGCGGCGAGAGCGCGGGCCGAATTGCGGTCCTGACCGCCGCCTCATGCTATGCGCTCAGCTCGGTTCTGGTGCGCCGCCTGCCGCCGGTCGATCCGATCGGCCTTTCGGCGGTTCTGCTGATGATCGGCGCTGCCGTGGTCATTCCGGCCGCCTTTTTGGTCGAAGGCCCGCCACCCCTGCCCGCGCCGCGGATCCTTGGTATCGTGGCGCTTTTGGGGCTTATCCCCACCGCTGCCGCGAATTTCCTGCGCATTCTGGTGATCCGGTCGGCTGGCCCGACCTTCATGTCGCTGACCAATTATCAGGTGCCGCTATGGTCGGTGTTCATGGGTGTGCTGGTTCTGGGCGAGCCGGCAAATCCAAGCCTTTTTCTGGCGCTCGTGCTGATCCTTGCCGGTGTCGCGCTCAGCCAATGGGGCGCGCTGGGACGGCTTTTCCGGCGTATCTGAGCGCGCGGAGCCCATCCCCGTCATCAGACCGCGGTTTTTACCGCCGCGACAACGCTGTCGACGACCTCGGCCAAAAGCTCGGGGTCTTCGCATTCGGCCATCACCCGGACCAAAGGCTCGGTCCCCGAGGTGCGGATCAACAGCCGCCCCGACCCGTTCAGCCGCCCCTCGGCCTCGGCAATCGCCGATTTCACGCTGCCGGTCGCAAGCGGCGCCTGCCCTTTGTCGTAACGCACATTTTTCAAAAGCTGCGGCACCGGCTCAAAGTTATTGACCAAAGCGCTGGCCGGTTTTTCGGTGCGTGCCATTTCGGCCAGAATCTGCAGCCCCGCGATCAGGCCATCCCCGGTGGTGGCAAAATCGGTCATCACGATATGGCCCGACTGTTCCCCGCCCAGATTGAAGCCGCGCGCGCGCATCTCTTCGACGACGTAACGGTCGCCCACCGCGGTGCGGTGCAGGTTGATCGTCTGATCCTGAAGATAGCGCTCAAGACCAAGGTTCGACATCACCGTCGTCACCAGCGTGCGCCCGTTCAGCCGCCCCTCTTCGGCCCAGCGCGAGGCGAAAAGCGCCATCAACTGGTCACCATCGGCGGGGGTGCCGGTTTCGTCCAGAACGATCAGCCGGTCGGCATCGCCGTCCAGACAGAGGCCGATATCGGCGCCATGGGCGCGCACCGCCTCGCCCGCGGCGGCCGGATCGGTTGAACCGCAGCCCTCGTTGATATTGAAGCCATTGGGCTCAACCCCCAGCGCGATCACTTCGGCGCCCAGCTCCCAGAGGATTTCGGGCGCGGCGCGATAGGCAGCGCCATTGGCGCAATCGATCACCACCTTCAGCCCGTTCAGGCCGCTGCGATGTGGGAATGTGGTTTTGGCATATTCGACATAACGCCCCCGCGCATCGTCAATCCGCCGGGCCCGGCCGATGTTCTGAGGCTGTGCAGGCGTCAGATCACCCGCGACCAGACCTTCGATCTCGGCCTCCGCCTCATCCGACAGTTTGAACCCGTCGGGGCCAAAGAACTTGATACCGTTGTCATGATGGGGATTGTGACTGGCCGAGATCATGATCCCCAGATCGGCCCGCATTGAGCGGGTCAGAAACCCCACTGCCGGGGTCGGCACCGGCCCCAAAAGCAGAACGTTCATCCCCGAGGATGTCAGCCCCGCGGTCAGGGCATTTTCCATCATATAGCCCGAGCGCCGGGTATCCTTACCGATCACCACGCGATGTTCGCTTGACCCGTCGCGGCGGAAATATTTGCCTGCCGCCGCCCCCAGTTTCAGGATCAGATCAGCGGTCATCGGATAGCTGTTGGCGCGCCCGCGCACGCCATCGGTGCCAAAGAGTTTCCGCGCCATGTTCATCCTCTCAAAATTGCCATGCAAAGCGCCACCGCCTGCCGCGTCTCAGCCATATCATGGACGCGAATGATCTGAACACCCTGCTCGACCGCCATCACCGCAATACCGACCGATCCCGGCATCCTTGCATCGGCGTCCTCGGCCCCGCTTATCGTACCAATGAAACGCTTGCGCGACACGCCCAGCAATATTGCGCAGCCCAGCGCGTGAAACAGCGAAACTCCCGCCAGAAGTGTCAGGTTATGCGCCACCGTCTTGCCAAAACCGATGCCGGGATCGACGATGATCCGCTCACGCGGGATGCCGGCGGCTTCGGCCGCTGCAATGCGCGCGTACAGAAAGTCGTAAACATCCAGCAGAACATCATCATAGCTGGGATTTTTCTGCATCGCCTTGGGATCGCCCTGCGCATGCATCAGGCAGATCGGCGCCCCCGAGCTTGCCGCCAGCTGCGCCATATCCTCGTCGTGCGTCATCGCCGAGACATCGTTGAGGATCGTCGCCCCCGCCGAGAGCGCAGTTTGCGCCACCCCGGCCTTTCGGGTGTCGACCGACAGGGCGATATCGCTTTGCCCCCGGATCGCCGAAATCACCGGGATCACGCGCGCAATCTCCTGATCGGCGGGCACGTAATCGGCGCCGGGGCGGGTGCTTTCGCCGCCGACATCGACGATATCGGCGCCCTGGGCAATCAGCTGCCGGGCCTGTTCGCGGGCCCGGTCCGGGGCGTCAAAGCGGCCGCCGTCGGAAAAACTGTCCGGCGTGACATTAAGAATGCCCATCAGGCGCGGCTGATCGAAGCTCAGACCGCCAATCGCCGCGCGGGGCGCGCTGATCCGCGCGATCACTTCGGCGGGCGCCTCATCGGCGGGGATGATCCGCGGCGCCTGCCCGCGCTGCAAAACCTCGATCCGGTCGAACCAGCACCAGCCGCCCGCCAAGGCGCGTGCGCGATCGGCCCGATGACGGCCGGTTTGAACGATGGGACGGTAATAAAGCGTCATTCAAGCGCTATGAAACTTTTGCGCTCCGACCGCAAGTCAGGGATTTTCAACGCTCTGGCGTTCAACCGCAATTGTTTCAGAGCTCGGCATATCCTCGCCGAAAACCACCAGTTTTCTGGCGTTCATATGTTCAGCAAACCACAGGATCAAAGACAGGGTTTCGCCCGGTTCAGCCGAGGGGCCATCGACCGCGTCCAGCACGATTTTGGAGGGCGCCCAGACCGAGATCTGGCCGTTTTTCATCGCCCAGTCCAGCTCGGTCCGTGAATTGACGACGACACAGCGCCGGTCAAGCCCGGCCAGAACCCATGCGTTCTGTTCAATCGCCAGAAGATCGATCCGCCGCTGGGCCGGTGTCATGCGCGCCTGCGGCGCCGCCACATCGGCCGCGCCGACACAAAGGATCAGCGGCTGATGCTGTTTTTCCAGCCGGTCCAGAAGCGCCGGAATATCGGCATCGGCAACCACCTGATTGGGCAGGTAAACGACGACCGGATGCGGCACATCCTCGTCGATATCATCAACCGCCGCCAGATCCTTGGCCCGGGTGCGCACGATCTCGACCCCCAATGCGCCGGGCCCCCGGTCAAGCTTTTCGATCCGCACAAAGGCGCGGTAGGCCTGCGGCTCGTGCAGGATACGCTCGGCCACGCGCTCGGCCAGTGTCTCCAGAAGGTTCAGACGCTCGTCAGCAAGCTCATGAGCGATAGCCTCGGTGATCGTGTCATAGCTCAGGATCCGGTCGACATCATCGTCCAGCGGCCCCTGATAGGGCGACACTTCGACCACCACGTTGAACTGAACCCGCTGGGTTGTGCCACGCTCGGACTGAAAGGCGCCGATCTCGACCTCGACGATATGATCGCGCAGCGAGATGCGGTCGCGCGGCGGGCTTTCGGCCATCGCCGCGGCGCGCGCATCGGGATGCTGAAATGCCAAATGGATATCTTTGCTCATCAAGGCCTCTCCGGGTTCTGCCACATAACCCCCTGACAGATGGGAGATCATAGGCCGGTTTTACTGGCGATAAAACCTGTGAACGCCGATCGAGGCGGTGCGGCGGAATTTGCGCGACCAGCGCGGGCGCACCGATGAGGTATGATAATAAGTCGCCCCATCCGTCAGCTTGCGCGGCGCACCGGCCAGTGCCGCACGCGCGACCTTGCCGACATTCTTATAAGCGGCGGGGTTTTTGATCCGCTCGGCCCGTCCGTCACATGTATAGGTGAACTGACAGGCGAATTTGCGGCCCGTGCCCTGATTGACGACACCGCAGACCGTATTGGGAAAGCGCGGGCTGTCGACCCGGTTCAGGATCACCTCGGCAACCGCGAACTGGCCTTTGACGGTTTCGCCGCGCGCCTCGAAGTAAAGCGCTTCGGTCAGGCATTGCCATTCACTGCCGCCGCGTGCCGTCGGCTGCGTGGCAAGCCATGCGCGCGTATAATCGATACGCGGCGCCCTGACGCCGCGCGTCGACACGCGGCTGCTGCGCGGCCGCGACAGCGCGTCGATCCGCGAGTTCGGAAGTTCGTTAAGCGCGACCCGTTCAGCCCCCATCAGCTTGTTCAGATCACCCGTAAAGGACCCCTTGCTTTCCGTTGCATTCCCAACCGTAGCCGTTGCAAGCACAAGAGAGACCGCCAAAGCGAGCTGCCCCACCATCTGTCATCCTTCCCAAGTCCACCCGCCCGGATCTGACCGGGCTACGCATCAATCGGCGTTTTTCCAGCGGGCGGGATAGCGCATTCAGCG
>JASBSV010000091.1 GCA_030148745.1 Paracoccaceae bacterium | reverse complement strand
AGCGCGGGCACCGTTGAATTCATCGTCGATGGCGAGCGTAACTTCTATTTTCTCGAGATGAACACGCGGCTTCAGGTCGAGCATCCGGTGACCGAACTGATTACCGGCGTAGATCTGGTCGAACAGATGATCCGCGTTGCCAATGGCGAAAAGCTTTCGCTCAAACAAAAGGACGTCAAGCTGAACGGTTGGGCCGTTGAAAGCCGGCTTTATGCCGAGGATCCTTACCGCAATTTCCTGCCCTCGATCGGGCGTCTGACGCGTTATCGCCCACCGGCAGAGATTGCCACCGCCGAGAGTGTGGTGCGCAACGACACCGGGGTCTATGAGGGCGGCGAGATCAGCATGTTCTATGATCCGATGATCGCCAAACTGTGCACATGGGCGCCAACGCGCGAGGCGGCGATTGCCGCGATGCGCACGGCGCTTGACGGGTTCGAGGTAGAGGGCATCGGCCATAACATCCCGTTTTTGTCGGCGGTGATGGATCATCCGAAATTCGCGGCAGGCGAAATGACCACCGCCTTTATCGCCGAGGAATATCCCGACGGGTTTGACGGGGTCAGCCTGCCGCAGGAGGATCTGCGCAAGCTGGCCGCGGCGGCCGCGGCGATGCACCGGGTGGCCGAGATCCGGCGTAGCCGTATTTCCGGGCGGATGGACAATCACGAACGCCATGTCGGGCGCGACTGGGTGATCGCGCTGCAGGGCGAAAGCCTTGCGGTGACCATCAGCGCCGATCGCGAGGGCGCGACGGTTCAGTTCGGTGACGGCACCGAACATCGCGTCACCTCGGACTGGGTGCCGGGGCAGAGCCTTGCGGTTCTGGATATCGACGGCGATGAGATCAAGGTCAAGACAGCCGAGATAACCGGCGGTTTCCGGATGCGGTTCCGCGGCGCCGATCTGATGGTGCATGTGCGCACCCCGCGGCAGGCCGAACTGGCCGCGCTGATGCCCGAAAAACAGGCGCCCGACACCTCGCGCCTGCTGCTGTGCCCGATGCCCGGCCTGATCGTCGGGGTAGCGGTGGCTGTCGGCGATGAGGTCGAAGAGGGGCAGCCGCTGTGCACCGTCGAGGCGATGAAGATGGAAAACATCCTGCGCGCCGAGCGTAAATCGACCGTCGCCAAGATCAACGCCGCGCCCGGCGACAGCCTTGGCGTCGATGAGGTTATAATGGAGTTTGAATAACTGCCGGCCGGTTAATTGGACGGCGCCAGCTGGTCGCGGATTTCAAGCTGGCGCAACGGCAGACTGTCAATCATGCGTGAAAGCTCGCGCACATTCCAGGGGAACGGCTTGCGCTGCACGACGCCACCATCCTTGTCGATCACGGCCAGCATAAAACCACGCGGCCTGAGCTTTTGGCGGGCCTGCGATCTGGCAGAAGGGTCTGAATCGATGATGATCACGACATCGCGTTTGATCAACTCCTCGGGCCGCTCTTCCAGAAATCGGATCTGGTCGCGGAAACGTGGGTCGCTTTCGCTGTCGGAAAAGATCACGATGGGGCGTTTTTTCCACAAAAAATCGTCCAGATTAACCTGCGCCGCGTCCAGCGGGGTCAGTTTTTCTTCTGTCGGCGCAGCCTCCTGCGCCAAGGCGGGCAGGGATAAAAAAGCCGATAATACCAATGAGATGAGTAATTTCATTCGGGCTCCTCGCTTGTTCAATATAGGCCGGTTTTGCAACTTGCGAAGGGGCAAAGCCATCACCATTGGAAGATTTGCCGCGCGCCGGGCGCTGGCGGGCATGGGCTTTGGCGCGTAACATGCCGCCCGGGCCTGGGACGAAAAGGACTGAGAGACTTAGATGACGACACCAAAAGACAAATGGGCCGAGCGGGCCGCCAAGGAACTTCGCGGCCGCCCGCTGGAAGAGCTGACCTGGCACACGCCCGAAGGTATCGCGGTCGCGCCGGTCTATGATCCGCAGGACATTCAGGGGCTGGGCCACATGGGCTCTATGCCCGGTGAGGCGCCGTTCACGCGCGGTCCGCGCTCGACCATGTACGCCGGGCGGCCCTGGACGATCCGGCAATACGCGGGCTTTTCGACGGCCGAGGAATCGAACGCCTTCTACCGCAAAGGTCTGGCGGCCGGGCAACAGGGCGTCTCGGTCGCCTTTGATCTGGCCACGCACCGCGGCTATGACAGTGATCATGAGCGTGTCGAAGGCGATGTCGGCAAGGCGGGGGTGGCTATCGACAGCGTCGAGGACATGAAAATCCTCTTTGACGGTATCCCGCTGGACAAGGTCAGCGTGTCGATGACGATGAACGGCGCGGTGATCCCGGTTCTGGCAAGTTTCATCGTCGCGGGCGAAGAGCAGGGCGTTGATCGCGCGGCCCTGTCGGGCACCATTCAGAATGACATTCTGAAGGAATTCATGGTGCGCAACACCTATATCTACCCGCCCGAACCTTCGATGCGCATCGTTTCGGATATCATTGAGTTCACGTCGCGCGAGATGCCCAGGTTCAACTCGATCTCGATCTCGGGCTATCACATGCAAGAGGCCGGCGCGAACCTTGTGCAGGAGCTGGCCTTTACCCTTGCCGACGGCAAGGAATACGTGCGCGCCGCGATCGAACGGGGCATGGATGTCGATGCCTTTGCCGGGCGCCTTTCGTTCTTTTTCGCCATCGGGATGAACTTCTTCATGGAGGCGGCCAAGCTGCGCGCGGCGCGGTTCCTGTGGCACCGGATCATGAGTGAGTTCAATCCCAAGAATCCGGGAAGCCTGATGCTGCGCACCCACTGCCAGACCTCGGGCGTATCGCTTCAGGAACAGGACCCTTACAACAACATCGTGCGCACCGCCTATGAGGCGATGAGCGCCGTTCTGGGCGGCACCCAATCGCTGCACACCAATTCGTTCGATGAGGCCATTGCCCTGCCGACCGAATTTTCGGCCCGTATTGCCCGCAATACCCAGCTGATCCTGCAAAATGAGACGGGGGTGACCAATGTGGTCGATCCGCTTGCAGGCTCCTATTACGTTGAAAAGCTGACCGCCGATCTGATCGAAGAGGCGCAAAAGCTGATAGATGAAGTGGACGAGATGGGCGGTATGACCAAGGCGGTGGCCAGCGGCATGCCGAAACTCAGGATCGAAGAGGCGGCCGCAAAGCGGCAGGCGGCGGTGGATCGCGGCGATGAGGTGATCGTGGGCGTCAACAAGTTCCGCCTCGACAAGGAAGACCCCATCGATGTGCGCGAGATCGACAATTCCGCGGTGCGCGAGGCGCAGATCAAGCGGCTGAAATCGATCCGTGCCAGCCGCGATCAGGGTGCCTGTGATGCGGCGCTTGCCGCGCTGGAAGAGGCCGCGCGCAGCGGCAAGGGCAATCTGCTGGATCTGGCGGTTGAGGCCGCGCGCACCCGCGCCACAGTGGGCGAAATTTCGATGGCGATGGAAAAGGCCTTCGGGCGGCATCGTGCGGAGGTTAAGACATTGGCAGGCGTTTACGGGGCGGCCTATGAGGGCGACGAAGGTTTCGCGGCAATCCAGAAGGATGTTGAGGATTTTGCCGCCCAAGAAGGGCGCCGCCCGCGCATGCTGGTGGTGAAGATGGGGCAGGACGGGCATGACCGCGGCGCCAAAGTGATCGCCACCGCCTTTGCCGATATCGGGTTTGATGTCGACGTCGGCCCGCTTTTCCAGACCCCGCAGGAGGCGGCGCAGGACGCCATCGACAATGACGTGCATGTCGTCGGCATCTCAAGCCAGGCGGCGGGGCACAAGACATTGGCCCCCAAGCTGATCGAAGCGCTGAAAGAGCAGGGGGCCGAAGATATCATCGTCATCTGCGGCGGTGTGATCCCGGCACAGGATTACGAGTTTCTTGAAAAAGCCGGGGTCAGCGCGATTTTCGGGCCGGGCACGAATATCCCCAAGGCGGCGGCTGAAATCCTGCGCATCATCCGCGAAAAACGCAGCTAACGGACGCGCGCGGCGGCGATTGGCGGGCCATTGGCGGACGCGAAGGCGCGGGGGCTTTCCCCCGGCGCCCGTCGCGGTTAGAAGGCGGTCAGACAAAGGGCACGCCATGCTGAGTTTCGATCATATTGCAGTCACGGCCAGAACGCTGGACGAAGGGTGCGACTGGGTCGAAAGCCGTCTTGGGATCGCGCCTGTTGCCGGCGGCGCCCATCCGCTGATGGGCACTCATAACCGGCTCTTGGGTCTGGGCGATGACGCCTATCTTGAGGTGATCGCGATCAACCCCGACGCACCGCCGCCGGGCCGGCCAAGATGGTTCGATCTGGACAATTTCGATGGCCCGCCGCGGATTGGTAACTGGGTTCTGCGCAGCGACGATCTGGCGCGTGATCTGCCGCTTTTTCCGGCTGGCATAGGTCGCCCTATGGCCCTGTCACGCGGCGATCTGCGCTGGCGGATGGCCGTTCCGGGCGATGGGCGGCTGCCCTTCGGCGGCGCCTGCCCGGCGGTCATTGAATGGGCCGGCAAGGCGCATCCGGCGCAAAATCTGCCCGACAGTGGCCTCAGGCTGCGGCAATTGCAGGTGATACACCCGCAGGCGGGTCAATTGCGCGAATTTCTTGGAACGGTTTTGACCGATCAGCGGTTGGTGCTGAGCGAGGGCGATCAGCCGTCCCTCAGGGCAAGTTTTGAGACCGCCGACGGCGAAAGGATTTTGCAATGATCATACGCCGCGCGGCGCAAAAGGACTGTCTTGCGATTGCCGGGATCTGGAACCCGGTCCTGCGCGATACGCTGATCACCTTTAACCCGGTCGAAAAGTCCGAGGCCGATATCGCCCGGCTTCTGGCCGAGAAAGAGGCCGGCGGCTGGGGTCTTTTCGTAGCCGAGGACGCGGGCGAGGTTCTGGGTTTTGCCACCTACGGGCAGTTTCGCGGCGGTCTGGGCTATCAGTTCACCGCCGAGCACACCGTGATATTGGCCGAAGCCGCCCGAGGCCGCGGAGTTGGCCGGCTTTTGATGGACAAGCTTGAGGGGCACGCCCGCGCCCGCGGCATCCATTCGATGTTCGCCGGTGTCAGTGCTGAAAATCCCGGCGGCATCGGCTTTCATCAGGCAATCGGCTATCAGATTGTGGCGGTTCTGCCCGAGGTGGGGTTCAAGTTCGACCGCTGGCTTGACCTGACCTTGATGCAAAAACGGCTCGATCAATCTGACAACGCGGCATTGGTCGGCTAGAATAGCAAGAATGTCGATCTGGACCCGCATAGCAGACGCGCTTTCAGCGCTGACCAAGGGCGAAAGCCTCAGCTCGGTTTTCGAGCGTCTGCGCACACCGCCCGAGCGCAGCGTCGCCTTTACCATTGCAGTGATCGCGCTGGGGGCGAAAATCGCCAAGGCCGACGGTCATGTCACCCGCGACGAGGTCAAGGCCTTTCGCGAGGTCTTTACCATCCCCGCATCGGAAGAGGCGAACGCCGCGCGGGTCTTTAACCTGGCCCGGCAGGATGTCGCGGGCTTTGACGATTACGCCCGGCGGATCAAGAAGATGTTCGGTGAGGATCAGGCGGTTCTGCTGGACCTGATGGATGGGCTGTTTCATATCGCGCTGGCCGATGGCGAATACCACCCGAACGAGGATCAGTTTCTGCGCACCGTGGCAACGATATTCGGCCTGTCCGAGCGTGACTTTCGCGGCCTCAGGGCGCGGCATGTGCCCGGCGCGGTGCCTGACCCCTATGATATTCTGGGCGTGCCGCATGACGCCCCCCTGGCCGAAATCCGCGCCGCGTGGCGCCAGAAGGTGCGCGAGATGCATCCCGACCGGATGATGGCGCGCGGTGTGCCGCAAGAGGCCGTGAAACTGGCCGAAAGCCGTCTGATCGCCGTCAATCAGGCATGGGAAGACATTCAGCGCGACGCGGCCTGAGCGATGCGTATCGCCACCTATAACGTGGAATGGTTCAACACGCTCTTCGAGGCTGACGGTACGTTGTCGGACAACAACGAATGGTCGGGCCGCCGCGACATCACCCGCCGCCGCCAGATCGCGGCGCTGGGCCATGTCTTTACCGCCATGGATGCCGATGCGATCATGGTGATCGAAGCCCCCGACGCCAGCCACAACCGCTCGGGCGTGGCCGCGCTCGAGAATTTTGCGGCGCATTTCGATCTCAGGGCGCGCAAGGCGCTGATCGGATTTCCCAATGACACCCAGCAGGAGATCATGCTGCTTTATGATCCTGCGGTGATCTCGGCGCGCCACGACCCACTGGGCGATGACACCGGCAAGAAAGGCTCACCCGATGCGCCGCGCTTTGACGCGGTCTTTCGGATCGATCTTGATATCGACGCTACCGCCGATCTGGTGCGCTTTTCAAAGCCGCCGCTTGAGGTGGCGGTCACGACCGACCGCTCGGCCTTTCGGATGATCGGGGTACATGCAAAATCCAAGGCGCCTTATGGTGCCCGCTCGCCGCAGGAGGCGATAAGGATCTCGATCGCCAACCGGCGCAAGCAGCTTGCGCAATGCATCTGGATCCGCCAGCGGGTCGAGACGCATCTGAACGCGGGCGATCCGCTGATCGTGCTGGGCGATTTCAACGACGGTCCGGGGCTGGACGATTTTGAAAAGCTTTTCGGGCGCAGCGGCGTCGAGATCGTGCTGGGCGGCGAGGATGAGGTGCAGCTTTATGATCCGCATATACGGATGGCGCTGAACCGGCGCATCGCCGCCGCGCCGGTCACCTCGCGTTTTTATCTGCCCGCTGAAAAGCGGTTTTTGCAGGCGCTGCTGGACTATGTGATGATCTCGCCCGATCTGCGCCAGCACTCGCCCGTCTGGCGGATATGGCACCCGTTCGACGATCCCGATTGTTATACCGACCCGGCGCTGCGCGAGGCGCTGCTGACGGCCTCGGACCATTTTCCGGTAACACTTGATATTGACCTCTGAGACGGGGTGGCCACAACCTGTGCGGGCCTATGAATCGGCCTGAAAAAGGCGTAGGATTTATCCCATGAAACAGGTTTTTACCCTGATGCTGGCGCTGGCTCTTGCAGGCGTGCTGGTCCGGCCGCTGGCCGCCGAAACACCGCCCCCGAACCCGCCAGAGGCGCCGTCCCAGACCCCGCGCGAGATGGAAGAGGGGATTGATCTTTTGTCGCGCGGTGCCCAGCTTTTGCTGCGCGGGCTGATCGCGGAAATGGGCCCGGCTCTGGAAGAGATGAAAAAGCGGTTGGGGGATATGAATGCCTATCACCCGCCCGAGGTTCTGCCCAATGGCGATATCATCATCCGCCGCAAGACCCCCACCGAAATGGCCCAGCCGCCCGAAGGCGAGGTTGAGCTTTAATCTTCGACCAGGACGGATGTTTCAGCGTCCAGAGAGGCGCCCAGCGATGCAAGCCGCGCCTCGGCCACCTCGCCCAAAAGGCCGATGTCCTTTTGATGCGACACAAAGTGGAGTTGTTTCTTTTTCGGAAAATACCGCAGCTTGCCCATGCGAAGCTGGGATGAGGCGGAAAACATCGCGCCAAAGCGCATCGCCTTGCCAAGGATCTCGGCGTCGCGGATCTCCTTTTCCGACAAAAGCTCCAGCAATGCGTCAAATCGCGATCCCGCGCGGCTGTTTTTATAGCGGTGCAAAAGGGCCAGCCCCAGAAAGATCCGTTCGGGATGGTTCAGGCCGCCCAGATTGGCGCGGGTGGCATTGTCGAAACAGACCTCGGCGCGGTAATCGGGATGCGCGCGCCATGTCACATCGTGCAACAGACAGGCCGCCTTGACCAGCCGGATACGCTCGGCCGGGGCCTTTTGGTAAAGCGGCGCCAGAAACTCGAACAGGGCCTTGCCAAAGCCCGGCATCCGGGCGTCTTTCTTTTCGGAAAAGCGGCAGGCTTCGATCAGCGGATCACGGTCGCGCAGGCGCTGGGGCATCTGTTCGTACAAAAGCCCCTCGCGGATGCCATAGGCGGAAACCGAAATCTCGCGCGGGCGGAACGCGGCCAGCAGCCCTTTAAGCACCTCCGAGGCCAGCGGCACCAGATTGATCCGCGCCTCGGAAATGCCCGAGAGGCTGCGCAGCAGGGCCGGGTCGGTTTTCTGGATCCAGTCGACGGTTGCCGAGGCATTGGCGGGCGTCATGCTGTATTCATGCAGAACCGTCAGCGGATAACCGCGCCGCACCATGTCCAGACGGGCAATTGCCCGCCATGACCCGCCCACCAGAAACAGGCGCTTGGGCTTTTGTTCAAAACGCTCCTTCAGACCGGCCAGAGTTTCCTGAATGCGGGCCTTGCGGGCTTTTTTGCCGCCTTTAAGATCGCGCAACTGCATCGGTGCCAGAGGCGTGCTGATGCAGGTGCCGGTGCGGCCATTGTCCAGCGTGGCAAGCTCCATCGAGGCGCCGCCGATATCGCAGGCCAGCCCGGTCGCCCCCGGCCATCCCAGCAACACCCCCTGCGCCGAAAGCCGCGCCTCTTCTTCGCCATCGACAACGAAAAGCCGCAGGCCGGTCTTTTCGCGTACTTCGGCGCAAAACTCGGGCCCATCGCGCGCCTCGCGCACCGCAGCGGTCGCAACAGCCGTCAGCGGGGCCAGCTTCATGCCCTCAGCCAGCATCTGAAACCGGGTCAGCGCGGCCAGCGCGCGCACCCGTCCTTCGGGGTTCAGAACGCCCGATTCCGCGATCCCCGCGCCCAGACCGCACATGATCTTTTCGTTGTAGAAATAGGCCGGCGAGCGTGCCGCGCCGTCAAAAACCACCAGACGGACCGAGTTTGACCCGACATCCACAACCCCGACCCGCGACAGCGCCCGGGCCGACGGATCGTCGAACAATGGTCGTTCAAACGGGCCCCAATCGTGATGACCGGGCTCTGACGCTCCATCCATTCGCTGTCCCCTGCTGTGGCGGTCCCAGTTTTGCGCGACTGCGGCCAGCGCGTCAATCTCTGGAGTGGGTCAGTTTCGGCACATCCTTGGCTCCGGCTGAACCTCGGCCCGAAAGTGACGGATTTTCCATGAAAAAACGGTGGCAGCTGAATGGCGCCTTGCCCGCGTCGGGGCGGTTGTAGCTGCCATCGGGGGCCAGAATCCAGCTTTGTGCCTCATCGGCCAGATTCGCCGCCATCACCTGACTGACGATCTGCGCCTTGACCGTGGGATTGGTCGTCTCGACCAGAGTTTCAACCCGCCAGCGCAGATTGCGGTCCATCCAGTCGGCCGAGGATATGAAGACCCGCGCCTTTTTCGACGGCAGGCCATGGCCATTGCCGAAACAGACGATGCGCGAATGTTCCAGAAACCGCCCGACGATGGATTTCACCCGGATGTTTTCCGACAGGCTCTTGATCCCCGGGCGCAATCCGCAGATGCCGCGCACAATCAGGTTGATCCGCACGCCCGCCTGACTGGCGGCATAAAGCGCGTCGATGACATCGGCCTCGATCACTGAATTCAGCTTGGCCCAGATCTCGGCGGGCCGGCCCTCGCGGGCATGGGCGGCTTCGGCGGCGATCATCTCCAAGAGGTTGTGTTTCAGCGTCAGAGGCGAGATCGAGAGATTTTCGAGCTTGTCGGGCTGGGCATAGCCCGACAGATAGTTGAACACTTTGGTCGCATCGCGTCCCAGCGCCTTGTCACAGCTGAAAAACGAAAGATCGGTGTAAATCCGCGCGGTGATCGGGTGGTAATTGCCAGTGCCATAGTGGGTATAGCTGACCAGCTCATTACCCTCGCGCCGCACCACGACCGAGATTTTGGCGTGGGTCTTGTAATGCATGAAGCCATAGACGACATGCGCGCCGGCGCGTTCAAGGCGGCGCGACTGGCGGATATTGGCAGCCTCGTCAAAGCGCGCCTTCAGCTCGACCAGCGCGGGCCCCGATTTGCCCGCCTCGGCGGCTTCGCACAGGGCGGCAACGACGGGGCTGTCGCGCGAGGTGCGGTAAAGCGTCTGTTTGATCGCCACGACATCAGGATCGCGCGCGGCCTGATCGAGAAACCTTATGACCATGTCAAAGGTCTCATAGGGGTGGTGCAGCAGCATGTCCTTTTGCCGGATCGCGGCAAACATATCGCCATTGTGGTCCTGAACCCGTTCGGGCACGCGGGGGGTAAAGCTGGGCCACAACAGGTCGGGGCGGCTGTCGATCACCAGCTCCGACAGGTCGGCCACCCCGATCAGCCCCTCGATTTCCACCACCTCGTCCTCGTCCACGCAAAGCTCGCGCATCACCAGACTGCGCAGCGAGGCCGGCGCGCCCGCCGACAGCTTCATGCGGATCACCTCGCCCCGGCGGCGGCGTTTCAGCGCGGTCTCAAACTCGCGCACCAGATCGTCGGCTTCTTCTTCCAGTTCCAGATCGCTGTCGCGCAGAACCCGAAAGGCGCAATGGCCCTTGGTCTTATAGCCGGGAAAAAGGCTGGAGAGGTGCAGCAGCAGCAGCTCTTCCATCGGCAGAACCCGGTATTTGCCAGTCTCCGCAGGCAGCGGCAGAAAGCGCGCGATCTGATTGGGGATGGGCAAAAGCGCCAGCAGCGGGCGTTTGTCCGATTTTCGCTCAAGCTGAAGCGCAAGGGCAAATCCGGTGTTGGGAATGAAGGGAAAGGGGTGGGCAGGATCGATCGCAAGCGGCGACAGAACCGGGAAGACCTGAGCCAGAAACGCCTCCTGACAAAAGGCCAGATCGGCCTCGCTCAGCGTGTCGTGGGTTTCAAGCGTGATGCCCTCATCGGCCATCGCGCCGCGCAGGGTCTCAAAGACCGCCTGCTGGTGCTGCATCAGGCGGCGGGCATCTTCGTTGATCACCACAAGCTGTTCGGCCGGGGTCAGCCCGTCGGCCGCGGGCGTGGTGTTGCCGGCATCGGCCAGCTCGCGCAGGCCGGCAACGCGCACGGTATAAAACTCATCAAGGTTGGTGGCCGAGATCGACAGAAACCGCAGCCGTTCAAGCAGCGGCACGCGCGGGTTTTCCGCCTCTTCCAGAACCCGCCAGTTAAAGGCCAGCCACGACAGTTCGCGGTTGAAAAAACGCTGCGGGCTGTTGCCGTTGATCTGCGGAAACTCGACCGGTTCGGGAAACTCCGCCGTAAGGAAATCAGCTTGGGACATGGATGGCATATAGGCGGTTTCCGTCACGATTGAATGACATTTATGTGCCCTGATCGTGTTGATTGTCCAGCAATTTGCCCGCCAGCGCCCGGGTCACCGCCCGCCCTTCGGCCAGCGCCTGACGGTCCAGAAGATCGACAAGCTGATGTACATCGGCAAAACTGCGGTCGATCCGGCGCAGAAGATAGGCCAGGACATTGGGCTGGACCGTCAGCTGCCGGTCGGCGAAAAGCTTCATCATCAAGGCCGCCAAAAGCGCATCGTCAGGCGCGCCCAGAACCGCCGCCGCGGTGCCCTGAACCCGGCTTTTGAGATCGGCAAGCTCCAGCGGCCATGCCGCCGGTGCCCCGGTGCCGGTCATCAAAAGCCGCCCGCCTTCGGCCAGCAGAAGATTATGCAGATGGAAAAGCGCGGCCTGATCGCGCGCCGATCCCGCGATCCGGTCGATATCCTCGACCGCCAGAACCCGCGCCGTGATCAGATCGGAGATCTCGCGCCTGGCCAGCCCGCCCGCCGCGATCACCTGCGCGCCGGTCATTTCGGCCCAGACATGGCACAGATGCGTCTTGCCCGAGCCCGGCGGGCCATAGATCAGCTGTTTGCCGCCGCTCCAGTTCTGCCAGCTTTCGACAGCGGCAAGGGCGGCGGCATTGGCCGGCGAGACAAAGAAATCCTCGCGCCCCAGCGCCGCGCGAACGGGCAGGTCCAGTACCAGCTGTCTGACGCTCATTCGTCGCTGCCTGACTCGCCGCGGTAAAGCGCGCTGTTTCGGTAATGCTGGGTCGCAAAACGCGCCAGCACACCGATCGCCGCCGAGGCCGGAACCGCCAGCAACATCCCCACAAAGCCAAATAGCGCGCCAAATACCGACAGCGCGATCAAAAGCCAGACCGGGTGCAGACCGACGCTTCCGCCTACCAGTTTGGGGGTCAGGATATTACCTTCGAGCATCTGGCCGGAAACGAAGATACCCGCCACGATGCCAATCGATAGCCAGTCGCCCCAAAACTGAAACAGCGCCAGCCCAAGCGCCAGCACGCCCCCGACCACAGCGCCGATATAGGGGATAAAGGAAATCAGCCCCGCAACCGCGCCCACCAGCAGACCGAACTGCAGCCCCACCAACATCAGCGCCACGCCATAGTAGGTGCCAAGGATCAGCATCACCGTGCCCTGACCACGAATGAATGAGGCCAGCGTGTGATCAATCTCGCGCGCAAGGCGACGGATCGTCTGTTGATGATCGCGCGGCACCAGCTGGTCGATCTCGGCGACCATACGGTCCCAGTCGAGCAGCAGATAGAAGGTGACCACCGGAACCACGACGATCAGAATGACCACATTCAAAAGCCCCAGTGCCGAGGCCAGCAGCGTATTGAGCAGCTCGCCACCCTTTGACTGAATGGTCTGGCCGATCGAGGTCAGCGACTGCCGGGCGGCGGAATTGGCGTCAAGAAGCTGTGGGAAGCGTTCGTTCAGAAAGGCCTGAAGCTCTTTGAACAGCTGCGGCGCGACATCGACAAAGGCCACCGCCTGATTGATCAGCGTGGGAATGACCAGAAGTGTAATGACCACGAAAAGCACCAGCGCAAAGAGCGTGATGACCACGGTTGCCATGACCCGCGACAGACCGATCCGTTCCAGCCGGTCGGCGATCGGATCAAGGCAATAGGCGATGGCGCCGCCCAGAACGAAGGGCAGCATGACATTGCCCAAAAACCACATCGCAAGGATGAAGAGGGCCGCCGCAAGGCCCCAGTATTTTAGCTGATCTCGAACCGGCAGGCCCATTTGTACCTCGTTAGTCGCTGTCTCACAGATGGCTGAAGCGGCCGCGGGTTGCAAGCTTGGAGCGGGCGGCGGGCGCGGCCTGCTGTGGCCGGGCGCCTCCGGCGGGAGTATTTTGGCAAAGAAGAAAGCGCCGTCGCGGCGGGGCGCCGGGGTCTCTTGCCTGGGTGCGTTGAAAGGGCTAGACCAGCCGCCAATGCCCTGTTTGCAAGAGGATGACGATGCGTCTTTCGCGATATTTCCTGCCCGTTCTGAAAGAGACCCCGAGCGAGGCGCAGATTGTAAGTCACCGCTATATGTTGCGGGCCGGAATGATCAAACAGGCGGCGGCGGGGATCTATTCCTGGTTGCCGCTGGGGTTTCGGGTTCTGAAGAACATCGAGCGGATCGTGCATGAAGAGCAGCAGCGCGCGGGCCATATTCCGATGCTGATGCCGACGCTGCAATCGGCGGATCTTTGGCGCGAGAGCGGGCGCTATGACGACTATGGCGAAGAGATGCTGCGCATCACCGACCGGCATGGGCGCGATATGCTTTACGGGCCGACAAATGAAGAGCTGATCACGGATATTTTTCGCTCGCATGTAGGGTCTTACAAGGATCTGCCGCTGACGCTCTATCATATCCAGTGGAAGTTTCGCGACGAGATCCGGCCGCGCTTTGGCGTGATGCGCGGGCGCGAGTTTTACATGAAGGACGGCTATAATTTCGACGTCGATCAGGCGTCTGCGATCCATGCCTATAACCGGCATATGGTCAGCTATCTGCGCACCTATGAACGGATGGGGCTGCAGGCGATCCCGATGCGGGCCGACAGCGGGCCGATCGGGGGCGAGGATACGCATGAGTTTCTGGTTCTGGCCGATACCGGCGAGAGCGAGGTTTTCTATGACAGCGCGATCACCGATCTGAAGATGGGCGACCGGGCGGTCGACTATGACAATTGGGACGATTGCGCCGCGATTGTCCGGGAATGGACCGCACCCTATGCGCGCACCGATGAGACCCATGATGCGGCGGTCTTTGCCGAGGTTCCGCAGGAGCGCCAGCGCAGGTCGCGCGGGATCGAGGTGGGCCAGATATTTTATTTCGGCACCAAATATTCCGAGGCCATGGGCGCGCGGGTTGTCAATGACAAGGGCGAGCGTGTGCCGGTGCATATGGGCAGCCATGGCATCGGGGTGTCGCGTCTGGTTGGCGCGATCATCGAGGCCAGCCATGATGACAAGGGTATCATCTGGCCCGAAGGGGTGACGCCGTTTCATTGCGGGATCGTCAATCTGCGGCAGGGCGACGAGGCGGCGGATGCCGCTTGCGAGGCGCTTTATGCGTCGCTGAAAGCATTGGGGCTGGAGCCGCTTTATGACGACCGCGATGAGCGTGCGGGCGGCAAGTTCGCCACGATGGATCTGATCGGCCTGCCGTGGCGGATCACGGTGGGGCCGCGGGGCCTGAAAAACGGGGTGGTCGAGCTGACCAGCCGGCGCAGCGGGGTCAGCGAAGAGATGACGCCCGAGATGGCGGTTGAGCGGATCGCCGAGGTTTATGCCCATCATCACCGGGCGGCTCATGCCCAGCCGATGCCGCAGCGGGCCTTTCACACCTGGATCTAGGGCGGGCTTTCGGGGTGCTGGGCCATCATGGCGCCCATCTGCCCGCTTGACCATCGCCGCAGCTCTGCGCAGTGTCGCGGGGCAAAACAGGAGAAGCCAGTTGGCGCAATCACCGCCCCCGTTTTCACGTTTCGAATGGATGATCGCATGGCGCTATCTGCGGGCCAAGCGGGCCGAGGGCGGGGTCAGCGTGATGACCTGGATCAGTCTTGTGGGCATCACTCTGGCGGTCTTTGCCCTGATCGCCACATTGGCGGTGCGCGCAGGGTTCAGGGCCGAGTTTGTCGATACGATCCTTGGCGCCAATGCCCATGTCACGGTCTATTACAACCGTCAGGCCGATGAAAACGGCCGGGTCAGCCGCGAGATCCCCGATTACCTGCCTCTGGCCAAAAGGCTGAACGCGGTGCCCGGAGTGGTGCGTGCCGCGCCCCTGATCAAGGGCAATGTCATGGCCAATGCCGGTGACCGCAATACCGGCCTTCAGATCTTTGGCATAACGCTGGAGGATCTGTTGACGATCCCGCGCGTGGCCAGCCCAAAAACCGCGCTGGGTGACATCAGGCGGTTTAACGACGGCATTGCCATCGGGTCGGGCGTGGCGCGCGATCTGCAGGTGGGGGTCGGCGACCGGATCAAGATCATCTCGCCCAATGGGGTGAAGACCGCTTTTGGCACTAGCCCGCGGGTGAACGCCTATGAGGTGGTCTATATCTTTAGCGCCGGGCGCTATGACATCGACCAGACGCGCGCCTATCTGCCCTTTGATCAGGCCCAGAGCTTTTTCAACCGCGAAGGCGTGGCCGATGAGATCGAGGTCATGATCAAGGATCCCGAGAATGTGGATGCGATGACCCTGCCGCTGTTGAATGCCGCCGGTCCGCGGGCGCTTTTGTGGACATGGCGCGATGCCTCGGGCAGCTTTCTGCGGGCACTGACGGTCGAGGATAACGTGATGTTCGTGATCCTTTCGATCCTTGTTCTGATCGCGGCGATGAACATCATTTCAGGGCTGATCATGCTGGTGAAAAACAAGGGGCGCGATATCGGTATTTTGCGCACCATGGGGCTGACCGAAGGGTCGGTGTTGCGGATTTTCTTTATCTGCGGGGCGGTTACCGGCACCATCGGCACAATCGCCGGGGTCGTATTAGGCAGTTTGTTCGCCATCTATATCGACCCGATCTTTTCGGCGGTGAACTATATCGCCGGTGGCGGCGTCTGGGATCCGTCGATCCGGGGGATCTATAACCTGCCTGCCAAACTGCAGCTTGGCGATGTGCTGAGCGCGGTATCGCTGTCGCTGTTCCTGTCATGGGTGGTCACGCTTTTCCCCGCGCGACGGGCGGCGCGGATGAACCCGGTAGAGGCCTTGCGGTATGAGTGATCCGGTGCTGGTGCTCAAAGAGGTCACCAAGACCTATAATCGGGGCAAGCCGGGCGAGGTGGCGGTTCTGAAAGGCGTGAACCTGTCGCTGGCGCCGGGCGAGGTTGTGGCGCTGGTGGCGCCTTCGGGGGCGGGTAAATCGACGCTTTTGCATGTTGCGGGCTTGCTTGACATGCCCGGCAGCGGCACGGTTGAGATCGGCGGGCAGGACATGAGCCGCCTTTCCGACCGGCGGCGGACCATCGTGCGGCGGCGCGATCTTGGGTTTGTCTATCAGTTTCATCATCTTCTGCCCGAGTTTACGGCGCTGGAAAATATCGTTCTGCCGCAGATGGCCGATGGCCGTTCTGCCGCCGAGGCGCGGGTGCGCGCGCTGGCGCTTCTGGATCGTGTGGGCGTGGCCGGGCGGGCCGATCACCGGCCTGCGGCCCTGTCGGGAGGTGAGCAGCAGCGGGTGGCGTTTTGCCGGGCTTTGGCCAATGAACCAAGGGTTCTTCTGGCCGATGAGCCGACCGGAAACCTTGATCCCGAAACCTCGGACCGGGTGTTTGAGGCGCTGCTTGAGCTGGTGCGTGGTACCGGGCTGTCGGCGCTGATCGCCACGCATAACCTGGCGCTGGCGGCGCGGATGGACAGGGCGCTGAGGCTGGATCACGGGGTGCTGAGCGACGGGATCGGCTAAGGCCGCGCAGTTGGGTAAAGCAAAGGGTTTGGC
>JASBSV010000085.1 GCA_030148745.1 Paracoccaceae bacterium | reverse complement strand
TCCAAAGGGATCGCCGCCTGCAAATCGTGATGCCCCCGGCGCACCGTATCATCCGCCAGCGTTACCGCGACATTGGCCTCTGTTTCGGACAGGGCTTCATCGGCGACAACCTCAACACAAGCGGCCAGCGCCTGCATTCGGGCATCGGCGCAGAGCCTGCCTGTGAAGCTCTCGGGATCGGCGGTGTCAACACCGGCCAGAACCATCGCCGCCGTCATCCGATAGCTGAACTTGGCCTCCAGCCCGCTTTCAGGCGCAGGCTTGTTGCACACGCTCATCCAGCGCGAATGGGTGGTGATCACCACCTCTTGGAGGTCATCCCCCACCGGCATCAGCCCGCGCAAAGCCTCGATCGCCGCATGGGTGCCATGACAACAGGCGTGGAACTTGTGGCTGACCCCCTCAAACAGAAATTCCTGACCGATGCGATCAAAGGCTCCAATCTCGCCGGCACCGGCATGGGTCGGGCCAAACCCCTGCGCCCCGTCCAACGCGCCGGGATCAGAGATCATGCCCGCCGCGGCCAGCTCCGCCGCCTCAACCCCGGTCTGCGCGGCCAGGCCCGCGTTATAGGGTTTGCCCATGGTCCCGAACTGCGATTTCAGCCCCGCCGCCCGGGTCGCCGCCAGACCAAGGGCATGGCCCATCTGCGCCGGGCTCAGGCCCAGCAAACGCCCCGCCGCAAGACAGGCGCCAAAAGCCCCCGCCGTCGCCGTCTGATGAAATCCGATCTGGTAATGCCCGCGCCCCAGCCACAGCCCCACCCGCACCGAAGCTTCCACCCCGATCAAAGCGGCATCGATAAAAGCCGCCATATCCGCGCCCTGCCGCTCGGCAAAGGCAAGGGCCGCCGGGACCACGGCAACCGAAGGATGCCCGATATGGGCAAAATGCGTGTCATCATAATCCAGCGCATGACTGATCGCGCCATTGACCAGCGCCGCCTCGCGCGCCGGCACCCGCCCGCCCCCGATCAGCGTGGCATCCGCCCGCCCCGCCTCAGCCAGCGCCCGTTCGCGCAAAATCCGCGCGACCGGCTCCCCCACTCCGGCCAAAGCGCAGGCCGCCCAATCCATAACCGACAGGCGCATCATCGCCCGCGCGGCGCGCGCCTGCGCAAGCCCCCCGCCCGCAAATTCCGCCAGAACCTCCGCCACCTGCATCTCAGGGCCCTTCCATTTGGTCAAAATATCCTCGCCGAAGGCTCCACCGTTGCCGCCGGCGAAAGCCTCAGCCATAAAGCTCTGCCGCCCGCCGCTCGAAGGCGCGCACGATACGCTGCATCGCGTCATTGAACACAACGCCGATCACCCCGCGCAGAATGGCGTTGCGAAATTCGAAATCGACAAAGAACTCCACCTCACAACCGCTCTGCCCCTCCCCCTCGCAATCGCGAAACCGCCAGGTCGATTTGAGAAACTGAAACGGCCCGTCCAGATATTCGGTGTCAATCGTCTTTGCCGCCGGCGACAGTGTCACCCGGCTGCCAAAACGCTCGCGAAAGACTTTGAACGAAATCACCAGATCGGCGATCATCACCTCGCCCCCGCCCTCCCCGTCCGGCACCCGCGAGCGGATCCGCGCCGCCGCGCACCAGGGCAGAAATTCGGGATATCGCGCCACATCGGCGACCAGATCATACATCTGAGCGGCGGTATAAGGCATTTTGCGTGTTTCCTGATGCGTCGGCATCCGCTACTCCCAGATAAGCTGGGCAAGGTGTCGTAAACTCTGCCGCTAAATTCAAGGGGGTCCGATGGACAAGCGTTCTTATGTCATCGACGAGCTGATTTCAGCCAAAGCCATCGCCGCGCGGGTCGAGGCGCTGGCCAAGGAAATCGAAGAGGCCTTTCACGGCACCGATAAACTCATCGTCGTCGGCCTGCTGCGCGGCTCTTTCGTCTTCATCGCCGATCTGGTGCGCGAGCTGGACCTGCCGGTCGAGGTCGATTTTCTCGAAGCCTCCTCCTATGGCGGCGAAATGGTCTCAAGCCGCGAGGTGCGCATCCTCAAGGACCTGCGCGGCGAAATCGGCGGCCGCGACGTTCTGGTCGTCGAAGATATCGTCGACACCGGCTTTACCCTGAACCATGTGCTGAGGCTCCTGTCCTCGCGCGGGCCGCGCCGGCTCGAAACCATCGCCCTGCTCGACAAACCCTCGCGCCGCGAAGTCGACATCAAAGCCACCTGGACCGGCTTTGAAATCCCCGACGCCTTTGTCGTGGGCTATGGCATCGATTTTGCACAGCGCAACCGAAACCTGCCCTATATCGGCACAGTCAGGTTCACCGAATGAACTATCGCTGGCTGTTGCGAATGGCAAAATGGGCGCGCAACCCGCCCTCCGCCGGGCAGGTCAAATTCGTCCTTGCAATCATCGCCATCAGCCTCAGCCTTTACGCCGTTGAACGCGTCTTCGGCTGGCCCGAATGGCTTACCCCGCAAGCCACGCCGCGCGGGCGCATCAGCCGCTGACGCCGCCTCGCTGCCGGCCAGAGTGACTGCGCCCCTGGCAACATGCGCCTCCGGCGGGAGTATTTTTTCCAAAGAAGAAAACCCTGCCTCTTCTTCTTTGCCGAAGTACTCCGGGGGTGGGGGGGCAGCGCCCCCCGCGTCAGCTCTGATTTGGTAACCTTCGGACAGTCCGCGCCTATGACCGGCCCTGACTTGCCAGCCGGGCCGATCTGAGGCGCGCAAAATCGTCGCCTGCGTGATAGCTTGACCTTGTCAGGGGCGTGGCCGAAACCATCAGGAACCCCTTACCATAAGCCGCCGTTTCAAGGGCCGCGAATTCCTCGGGCGTCACGAAGCGGTCG
>JASBSV010000082.1 GCA_030148745.1 Paracoccaceae bacterium | reverse complement strand
ACCGCTCCGACCGCCAGAAACCAAAGGATGCTGAGCGCCAGAGCGATATATTCAGCGGCCGAAAAAGGCCGGCTTCTGCCCCGCTTGGAATAAATGCCAAGGTCAATCGGCGGGGTTTTCTCGGGTTCGGCCATAAAGCCCTCAGGTAAAGCTAATGCTTAGAATTTCATAGCTGCGCTCGCCGCCCGGTGTGCGTACCTCGACACTATCGCCTTCGTCCTTGCCGATCAGCGCGCGGGCGAGCGGCGATTTAATGTTCAGCTTGCCGTTTTCAATATCTGCTTCGTGCTCGCCGACGATCTGATAGGTTTTTTCCTCATCGGTATCTTCATCGACCAGGCGCACCGTTGCGCCGAACTTGATTGTGCCCGACAGCTTTGCCGTGTCGATAACCTCAGCCAGGGACAAAATCCCCTCAAGCTCTTTCACGCGTCCTTCGATAAAGCTCTGCTTTTCCTTTGCCGAATGATACTCGGCGTTTTCCGAAAGATCGCCGTGCTCGCGTGCCTCGGAGATGGCGCGAATGATTGCCGGCCGCTCTACCGATTTGAGCTGTTTGAGTTCGGCATCAAGCGCGGTGTGACCCGCGCGGGTCATTGGTATCTTTTCCATGGTGCTCAGGCTTTTCGGTCTTTTGATTTAGGGCTCTGTTGAACAGATACCAGACCTCAGAGGGCCATCAATTGCAAGCCGGAAGCGTCGGGCGCGCGCGTTTGTACCCCGGATTCCGCCGATGGGCGCGATCGGTTTCAGTCATAGCTGACCACTTCATACTCGATCCCGTCGTCGTCATAAAAATAAAACCGGACACCCGGTTCATAGTCGTAATGATCGCCAACGCGGAAACCATGCGCCTTTACCCGGTCTTCGACCGGCGCCAGATCATCGACTGTTACCGCGACATGGTTCAGCCCACCTGCGGTGACATAGCTGTTTTCCTTGCTCGTTGTCACGTCGCCGCGGCCGTAAAGCGCGACATATTGATCGGGCGTGCCGATGTGTATGGTATATCCCTTGTCCTTTGATTTACCTTCCCAGCGGATGTGCCAGCCAAAGATATCCTGCATCCAGCCGGCGGTTTTATGGACATCGCTTACAGTGTAATTGAGATGTTCAAGCTGTGCGGGCATCTTGTGATCCTTTCTGTTGATGTTGATCTTGTGCCCGAAGGTTTGTAATTGCTAAACCTAACTTTAGGTCAAGAGGTTTTTCGATGATTTCTATCGGCCAGCTTGCGGCGCGCACCGGGATGACGGTTTCGGCCATTCGATTCTATGAGGCCGAAGGTTTGATCCACCCGGAACGCAACGCAGGCGGGCAGCGGCGGTTTCTAAGATCGGATATCCGGCGCCTGTCCTTTGTGATGATTGCCAAGCAATTCGGATTTTCTCTGGGCGAGATAAAGCAGACACTTGCCGGTCTTCCGCAGGGGCGCACACCGACCAAGGAAGATTGGGCCGCCATCGGTCAGGGGTTTCGGGCGGCTTTGGATGCGCGGATCGACACGTTGGAGCGTCTGCGCGATAATCTGGACGGCTGTATCGGCTGCGGCTGTCTTTCACTGCCAAATTGCGCGCTTTACAATCTGGGCGATGCTGCGGCCCGCGCCGGCAGCGGCCCGCGATACCTTATGGGCGATAAACCAGCGACCAAAGCGCCCGATAGCCGCCAACAGAACCTGTAACGTCGTGTTCCAATTGACCACAAGTCCAACTGTCGTTTAACGGTTTTCCTGACAGATAAGAGGATAAAGCGATGACAGTGGTTGAACGCGAAGCAATGGAATACGATGTGGTCATCGTGGGCGCAGGTCCGGCGGGCCTGTCAGCGGCAATTCGCCTGAAGCAGCTGGATGCAGAGCTTCAGGTCGTTGTCCTGGAAAAAGGCTCGGAAGTAGGGGCGCATATTCTTTCCGGCGCGGTCCTTGATCCTTCGGGGCTCGATGCGCTTTTGCCGAACTGGCGCGAGATGGGCGCGCCGATCACAGTGCCGGTCAAAGACGATAACTTCTATTTTCTGGGCGAGGCAGGCCGGCTGCGGCTTCCTAATTTCGCGATGCCGCCGCTGATGAACAACCACGGCAATTATATCGTTTCAATGGGCAATGTCTGTCGCTGGATGGCCGAGCAGGCCGAGGCGCTGGGCGTTGAGATTTTCCCCGGAATGGCCTGTTCCGAGCTGGTCTTTGGCGACAACGGCGAGGTGAAGGGCGTGGTAGCCGGCGAATTTGGCCTCAACCCGGACGGAACGCCGTCGGATGCTTATGAGCCGGGGATGGAGTTGCACGGAAAATACGTGCTTTTGTCCGAAGGGGTCCGGGGGTCGCTTTCGAAACAGGTCATCGCCAAATACGATCTTGCCGCGAACTCCGATGTTCAGAAATACGGTCTGGGCATGAAGGAAATCTGGGAGATCGACCCGGCCAAGCACCGTTTGGGCAGCGTCACCCATACCATGGGCTGGCCGCTGAACTCGAGCGCGGGCGGCGGCTCATTCATCTATCATGCCGAGAATAATCAGGTTCTGATCGGCTTTGTCGTTCACCTGAATTACGCAAACCCCTATCTTTTTCCTTACATGGAATTTCAACGTTTCAAGCACCATCCGATGGTGGCTGAATTGCTGAAGGGTGGCAAACGGGTGGCGTATGGCGCACGCGCCATCAGTGAGGGCGGTTATCAGTCGATACCACAGACCGCCTTTCCGGGCGGTGCTTTGCTGGGCTGTTCGGCCGGATTGGTCAATGTTCCGCGCATCAAGGGCAACCATAACGCGATGCTCTCGGGCAAGGCAGCGGCCGAAGCGGCCCATGCCGCGATCAAGGGCGGGCGCTCGGGCGATGTCCTGTCTGATTATGACGCCGTCCTGCGCGCGGGGCCGGTCGGCAAGGACCTCAAAAAGGTCAGAAACGTCAAGCCGCTGTGGTCGAAATTCGGCCTGCTGGCCTCGCTGGCGGTTGGCGGGTTTGACATGTGGACCAACGATCTTTTCGGGTTCAGCCTGTTTGGTACACTGCGCCACGGTAAATCCGACGCCAAGGCGACGGGCGAAGCGGCGAATTTCAAGCCGATCGATTACCCCAAGCCGGATGGAAAGCTGTCGTTCGACCGTTTGACCAACGTCAGTTTTTCAATGACGAACCATGCCGAAAGTCAGCCCTGTCATCTGCGGCTGACCGATCCTTCCATCCCGATTTCCGTTAACTTTCCGAAATTCGCCGAGCCGGCCCAGCGATATTGCCCGGCCGGAGTTTACGAGGTGATCGACGAAGAAGGAAAAGAGCCCCGGTTCCAGATTAACTTTCAGAACTGCGTCCACTGCAAGACCTGCGATATCAAGGACCCCAGCGAGAATATCACATGGGTCACGCCGCAGGGCGGTGATGGGCCCAACTATCCCAATATGTAGCAATCGCGTGACTAACCCCCCGGGCCCTCTATCGTGAGATAGACATGGCCCGGGGCGCAGGTTACCGTCTGTCACGATTGTCCGTTTACAGATGGGAATGCCAGTGCCTTTTCAACCGCTCAGAACGTCTTTTGCCGCTTTGTTATTGGGTCTGGCACTTGCGCCGCCACTTAGTGCGGACAGTTTGGCGGGGTCTTATCTGGCCGCGCGCGAGGCCGGAGTTCTGAGCGATTTCAAATCCGCCTCGGAATATTTCACCAAAGCCCTGGCAAAAGACCCGTCCAATCAGGTTCTTTTGGAAAGCGCTGTTTCGGCCTTTGCAAATCTTGGTGATTTCGAGCGCGCGGTGCCGATGGCGCGGCGGATGCAATCGCTGCAGTCCGATAGCCAGATCGCCAATCTTGTGATGGTCATCGACGCGTTTGACCGTGGCCGCACCGGTGGTCTGCTTGCCGATCTTGATGCCGGTATGAAGGTGATGCCGCTGGTCGATGGTCTGGCACGGGCCTGGGCCGAGGTTGATCAGGGCAATATGTCGGCGGCGATCAAGGCGTTCGATGCAATCTCCAAAACCGAAGGGCTGGCCAGTTTCGGGCGCTACCACAAGGCATTGGCGCTGGCGTCGGCGGGTGATTTCGAAGGTGCCGAAAAGCTGTTTTCCGGCAACGGCAAGAACGCGATGCGGCTGGATCGGCGCGGAACCGAAGCACGGGTTCAGGTGCTTAGCCAGCTGGAAAGAAACGATCAGGCGATCGCGCTGATCGATCAGGCCTTTGGCCCCGACCCCGATCCGGCGATCGCCCAGATGCGGGCGGATCTGACCGAAGGCAAAACGCTGCCCTATACTGTGGTGCGAAATGCGCGCGACGGCATGGCCGAAGTGTTTTTCATGGTCGCCAACGCTTTGGCAGCCGATGCCGCGCCCGGATATACACTTTTGTTTTCGCGCGCCGCTGAACATCTTAGCCCCTCACATGTCGATGCCATCTTGTTGTCGGCCCGCCTGCTTGAGCGGCTTAACCAGTTTCAGCTGGCAACCGAGGCCTATGATAAGGTGCCCCGCGACAACCCCGAGTATTATTCGGCCGAACTGGGCCGGGCCGAGGCGCTGCGCCAGGATGGCAAGCCGGACCGGGCGATCGAGGTGCTGAGCCAGCTTGCCGCACGTTACAGCACGCTTCCAGTCGTACAGATGTCGCTGGGCGATCTACTGCGCCAGCAGTCCGACTATGCCGGCGCGGTCAAGGCGTACAACAAAGCAATTGCGCTTTACGACACTCCGCAGGATGCAACCTGGCGCGCGTTTTATGTACGCGGGATCAGTTACGAACGGCTTGGCCAGTGGGACAAGGCCGAGGCGGATCTTCGCTTTGCCCTCAAACTGCGCCCTGACGAGCCGCGGGTTTTGAATTACCTCGGTTATTCGCTGCTTGAAAAGAACACCAAGCTGGATGAGGCGCTGGCGATGATTGAAAAGGCTGTCAAAGCCTCGCCCGACAGCGGCTATATCATCGACAGTCTGGGCTGGGGGTTGTTCCGGTTGGGGCGCTATCATGATGCTGTCGCCCCGATGGAGCGCGCGGTCGCGCTCATGCCGCTTGACCCGGTGGTCAATGATCACGTCGGCGACGTCTATTGGGCCGTCGGACGCAAGCGCGAGGCCGAGTTTCAGTGGAAGCGCGCCCTGTCCTTCGGACCTGAGCCGGATGAGGCCAAACGGATTCGCCGCAAGCTTGAGGTGGGTCTGGACGAGGTTCTCAAGGAAGAGGGCGGTAAACCGATTTCGGTGGCCAATGAAGGTTGAGGCCTTTGCGCCGGCCAAGATAAACCTTGCGCTTCACGTCACCGGTCAGCGACCGGATGGGTATCACCTGCTGGACAGCTACGTGACCTTTGCCGATGTGGGCGACCGGGTAGAGGTGCGCGCCGCTGACCGGCTGACGCTTGAGGTAACCGGCCGGTTTGCTGCGGATGTTCCAAAGGATGACGGCAACCTGGTGCTCAGGGCCGCGCGGTATCTGGGCCCGGGCCGCGGCGCGGCGATCACACTGCACAAAAACCTGCCGGTTTTTGCAGGTATCGGCGGCGGCTCGTCAGATGCGGCGGCCAGCCTGCGGGCACTGTCGCAGCTTTGGGATCTGCCCCTGCCGGACGATGTTCTTTCCCTTGGCGCCGATGTGCCGGTTTGCCTTGCAGCGGCGCCGCGGCGCATGCGGGGTATCGGGGAACATTTGTCGCCTGTCCCGGCACATCCGCCGCTTTGGGCGGTGCTGTGCAATCCGGGGAACTCGGCACCGACGCCGGCGATATTCAGCGCCCTGAGGAATAAGAAAAACCCGACACTCGAAGACATCTCAGAGGCCGATTTCCTCGGTTGGCTTGGTCGTCAGCGCAATGATCTGCAAATCCCGGCAACCAAACTTGTACCGGAGATAGCCACCTGTCTTGACGCGCTGCAGAGGCTTGAGGGTGCCAGGCTGGCGCGCATGTCAGGCTCGGGCGCTACCTGTTTTGCGATATTCCTGACGGAAGAGGCAGCGACGGCGGCGGCAGATACCCTTGGAGGTCGCTTTCCCCAGTGGTGGGCGGTTGCGACCGCGCTGCGATAGCGCAGGCGCTGGCCGGGATGCCGCTGTCCTAACTGATCCGCGCGACGACGTAATCGGCAAGATCCGACAGCATGTCGCGGATCGGATCGGCGGGCAGAACTTCCAGAGCGTTCTTGGCAATATTTGCCCAGCGCACGGCCTCTTGCCGGGTCTGGTCCATTGCGTCATGGCGCGCCAAAAGGGTTAGCGCGTGTTCCAGATCACCGTCTTTCTGATCACGCTTTTCGATAACCCGGGCCCAAAAGCCGCGCTCTTCGTCTGATGCGGCGGCGACAGCCTTGATCACCGGAAGCGTCAGCTTGCCCTCGCGAAAATCATCGCCGATGTTCTTGCCTGTGGCTTCGGACGATCCGCCATAATCCAAAAGATCATCGACAATCTGAAAGCTGATACCCAAAGCGTCACCATAGGTGCGAAGCGCCTCGACCGAGGTTTCGGGCGCACCGGCGATGACGCCGCCCACCTCGCAGGCAGCGGCAAAAAGCGCGGCGGTCTTGCCGCGTATCACCTGCAGATAGATCTCTTCGTCGGTGGCAAGATTTTGCGCCGCTGTCAGTTGCAGAACCTCGCCTTCGGCGATTGTGGCCGAGGCGTCGGCAAGAATGTCCAGAACCCGCAGGGATCCGGTTTCCACCATCAACTGGAAGGAACGGGCAAAAAGGTAATCGCCGACAAGGATGCTGGACTTGTTGTCCCACAACAGATTGGCCGTCGGGCGCCCGCGTCTGCGGTCGCTTTCATCGACAACGTCGTCATGCAAAAGCGTTGCGGTATGAATGAACTCGACCGTGGCGGCCAGATGGATGTGAAACGGGCCCGCGTAGTCGCATAATCTGGCGGCGGCCAGGGTCAACATCGGACGCAGGCGCTTGCCCCCGGCCTCGACAAGATGCGCTGTTACCTCGGGGATCCGCGGCGCATGTTCTGATGCCATGCGCGTGCGGATCAGGGCGTTGACCGCCTCCATTTCAGCGCTCAACACGCCGCTTAATCTGTCGTGAGGCTTCTGGGTGGCGTTGTCCAAGCTCATCTCTGTCCTGTCAGTTCTCGCTTATCACGGCTCGACAAAGCCGGTAGCTTGCCTTTATCTCGTTCTTTATGAAAGAGCTTTTGCGCACCAATGACCCGACAATCATCGCCTTTGCAACCGCCTTGCTTGAGGGCGAGGATATAAAGGTGTTTCCCCTTGACGTAAATATGAGCGCGCTTGAGGGTTCAATAGGCGTATTGCCGCGCCGCCTGATGGTTGCGGACCGCGATCTGTTTCGTGCGCGCGCGGTGCTTCACGACAACGATATCTCACTGGATGGATAAAACCGGGCTGACATCCGACGATTTCCTTGGCGGGCGGATTACGGTTCTTCAACCCAAGGTCGGATATCGCGCCGGGGTCGATCCGGTTCTTCTGGCCGCCGCGGTTCCGGCATCGCCCGGGCAAACCGTGCTTGAACTGGGTTGCGGCGTTGGGGCGGCAAGCCTTTGTCTGGGTACGCGCGTGGCCGGGCTCAGGCAGTTTGGGGTTGAGCTTCAGAACGACTATGCCGATCTGGCCCGGCGCAATGCGCAAGTTAATGCAGTCGCGCTGGATGTTACCACCGCAGATCTGACCGCCCTGCCGGTTAACTTGCGCGCGATGAGTTTTGATCACGTCATCGCCAACCCGCCCTATTATCCGTTCGGCGGAACGCCATCGCCCGACCAGGGACGCGATTTTGCCATGCGCGAGGCTACCCCCCTGGACGGCTGGATCGATGCTGCGGTGCGCAGGCTGGCCCCCAAGGGGGTTCTGACGATCATTCAGGATGCGGCCCGATTGCCTGAGTTGTTTCAGGCGCTGGATGCGCGCATGGGGCAGATCAGAGTGCTTCCGATTACGGGGCGGTCGGGCCGGCCGGCACATCGGGTTATATTGCGTGCGCGCAAAGGCTCGCGCGCGCGGTTCCAGCTTTTGGCGCCGCTGGTTTTGCATGACGGCGATGCACATCAGGGTGATCGCGAAAGCTATCGGCCTGAAATCTCCGCGGTTTTGCGCGAGGGGGCCGCCCTGTCCATGGATTAAGCCCGCCAAGGGGTTTTAGCGGGCCTGTGCCGTTCTTAAGTAACAATCAGGATGAAGCGTGACAGATGATGGAATTTGTGGTGCAATCATCCTGTAACCCATTTTGAGAGGAGGACGTAAATGACCTTGAGTTCGCATCTTCAGGAGCTTCGGAAGAAACACCAACACCTCTCGGATCAAGTAGAACAGGCCCAGCGTAGCCCGGCGATTGATCCACTCGCGGTAGCTGAAATGAAGAAGCAGAAACTACGCCTCAAGGAAGAAATTCAGCGCGCTTCAGCGCGGCGTTAACCGGTTCTGTTTTACGCTCGTCCTGGCGGCGAGCGCGGCGCCGGCTGTGATTAACCCGGCCGCAAGCAAAAGCGGCCAGGAGGCCGGCGCGAAACCCGCCAGTATCAAGGCAAGTGTCGACAGCAAGGGCGCGGCATAGGATGCAACGCCCAAAAGCTGAATGTCGCCCTGTTTGACGCCGATATCCCAGATATAAAAGGCAAGCCCGACCGGCCCCAGACCAAGGCCGATGACCGCGCCCCAGCCGGTCAGCCCAACCGGCCAGACCGTCTCTTCAAACAGAAAATGCGCCGCAAGCGAAAGCAGTGCAGTGCCAATGCAAAAAACGGTAACGGCGGCGGTTGGTACCGAACCCAGACGCCGCGAAATGACCGAGTAGGACGACCATGTCAGTGCACAAAGCGCGGCAAGGCCGTAACCGGCAAGCGCCCCGCTTTGGATCGAGATCCCGTCTTTGGACAGGATCACGGCCGCCCCGGCAAAACCGATCAGCCCGCCCCCGACATGCCCGCGCCTTAGCCGTTCACCCGGCAGAAGGCCGGAAAAGAGCACAATCAACAGCGGCCAGAGATAGGCGATCAGCCCGGCCTCGGCCGCCGGGGCGATCCTCAGGGCCGAAAAATAGAGGGCATGATAGCCAAAAAGGCTGAGCGTGCCAAAGGCATAAACCCCGGGCGGTATGTTTCGCAGAACCCCGGTCTGACCTTTTGCGACGATCCACAAGACACCGATGGCCCCGCCGATTGTAAAGCCCAGCGCGTTCAGAAGAAACGGCGGAACGGGCGCTGAGCCGACGGTAAAAAGCGCCAGAAGCGACCATAAAAGCACCGCGCCAAAGCCAATTGTCGTCGCCCGGGATCTGGTCATTCGAAGCTGTCTTTCCTGTCAGGCGGACGCTGCGCCGGTACCGGACCATACCATGGCAACTGCAAAGAAAAAGCCGGCCTGAAAACAGGCCGGCCAACTGGAGTATGCGCTTGGCTCAGGTCAGGTACTGACCGCCATTGGCCGTCAAGGTCGAGCCGGTGATAAACCCCGCCTCGTCAGAGGCCAGGAAGGTCACGCAGCGCGCGATCTCTTCCGCTTCACCCAGTCGCCCCACGGGGATCTGCGGCAGGATCACCTCATTCATGACCTTGTCGGGTATCGTCGACATCATCTCGGTGTTGATATAGCCGGGCGCAACGACATTCACGGTTATCCCGGCGCGGGCACCTTCCTGCGCCAGCGCTTTGGTAAAGCCGATATCACCGGCCTTGGCGGCGGCATAGTTGGCCTGCGCGAACTGGCCCTTCTGGCCGTTGATGGATGAGATGGTGATCACCCGCCCGAACTTGCGTGCGCGCATGCCCGGCCAGACCGGATGGGTCATGTTGAAAACGCCCGACAGGTTGGTGTCCATCACCTCTTTCCACTGCTGCGGCGTCATCTTGTGGAACGGCGCATCGCGGGTGATGCCCGCATTATTGACCAGAATATCAACCGGTCCCAGATCCTCTTCTACCCGGGCAATACCGGCAACGCAGGCATCGTAATCGGCGACGTCCCATTTATAGGTTTTGATACCGGTCTCGGCGGTAAAGGCGGCTGCTTTTTCGTCGTTTCCGGCATAGGTCGCAGCAACAGTGCAACCCGCCTCTTGCAGGGCTCGCGAAATAGCCGCGCCTATCCCGCGCGATCCTCCGGTTACAAGTGCGATGCGGGGCATAGATTAGTCTCCTGGTTAAAAAGTTCGAAATCTTGTTACAAAAATGAAACGCAGCACGCAATGATATTGCGCGCTGCGTTGCTGCTTTTTTTGGTTACGGGCGCTCGATGCACATCGCAACGCCCATGCCGCCGCCAATACACAGGGTGGCAAGGCCCTTTTTGGCGTCACGCCGCTTCATCTCGAACAAAAGCGTGTTGAGGATCCGCGCACCCGAGGCGCCGATCGGGTGACCAATCGCGATCGCCCCGCCGTTCACGTTAACAATAGCGGGGTCCCAGCCCATGTCCTTGTTCACAGCGCAGGCCTGAGCGGCAAAGGCTTCGTTCGCCTCGACCAGATCCAGATCGCCCACGGACCAGCCGGCTTTGTCCAGCGCCTTGCGGCTTGCGTGGATCGGGCCGACGCCCATGATCGACGGGTCAAGCCCCGCGGTCGCATAGGAGGCGATCCGCGCCAAGGGCTCGATCCCGCGCTTTTCAGCGTTTTCCGCAGTCATCACCAGAACGCCAGCGGCACCGTCGTTCAGGCCTGAGGCATTGGCCGCCGTCACGGTGCCACCGTCGCGCATGAATGCCGGGCGCATTTTCTGCATCGCTTCGATTGTGGCGCCATGGCGGATGTATTCGTCTTTGTCGACGACAATGTCGCCTTTGCGGGTTTTGACAGTGAAGGCGACCACTTCGTCATCGAACTTGCCGGCCTTTTGGGCGGCTTCGGCCTTGTTCTGGCTGGCCAGCGCAAATTCGTCCTGCGCATTGCGGCTGATTTGCCACTGCTCGGCGACATTCTCGGCGGTCTGGCCCATGTGATAGCCGTTGAACGCATCCCACAGGCCGTCGCGGATCATCGAATCTATATAGGTGACATCGCCCATTTTGTGACCGGCGCGCAGATGCGCGACATGCGGCGACAGGGTCATGTTTTCCTGACCGCCCGCGGCGATGATATCCGCATCGCCCAGTTGAATGTGCTGCGCGGCCAGCGCAACCGCCCTGAGGCCTGAGCCGCAGACCTGATTGATACCCCATGCGGCGCTTTCCTTGGGAAGCCCGGCATTGATATGCGCCTGACGCGCCGGATTCTGACCCTGACCGGCGGTCAGAACCTGACCCAGAATCGTCTCGGAAACTTCGCTTTTGTCGATGCCGGCACGGGCGACAAGCTCTTCCAGAACGGCGGCGCCCAGATCGTGGGCCGGGGTATTGGCAAACGATCCGCCAAAACTGCCGACGGCGGTTCGGGCGGCGGATGCGATTACAACGTTGGTCATTGGGATGTCCTCTTCCATAATAAACGGGAAGGGACCACAGCATTCAGGAGGTGGCCTCTGCCCTCACCTATCAAAACTTTCCTAGGCATATGTGGGCAGAGGTGCAAGTGGGCGCAACCGGGCGATTGCAAGCCCGGCGCGAATAGGTCAGCCGGCTTGCTGGTTCTTGCCGCCCATGCGCCATGACGGGTTGATCAGGGGGGTGCCAAAATGAAACCCCTGAAGGCAGTCAATACCAAGCCCGCGCAGAAACTCCGCCTCTTCGGGATGTTCAACCGATTCCGCCACGGTGATCATTTCAAAGTGTTTTCCGATGTCCGTCAGGGCAGAAAGCAGGATCTGATTGTCACGGTCAGCGTGAATGCCGCGGACAAAATGCCCGTCAATCTTTAGGATGTCGAAAAAGAAATCGCGCAGATAACGGAACGATGTGTAGCCCGCCCCGAAATCATCCAGCGCAAATGCGACGCCGCGTGTCTGAAGCTGATCCATGAATTTCATCACGAGTTCCGGAACCGTGATTGCCGAAGATTCGGTAATCTCAAGGATCAGCCGTTCGCCGATGGTTTCGTCGCGCGCGAGCCCGGCCTCAAGCGCTTTGATCCAGGGCGGGTAGCCGATGGAAAGCGCTGACAGGTTGATCGAGAGCCGAATACCCGGTTCGGCCTCAAGCTCCCTCAGGCCCAGTTCCAGCGCCAGACAGTCAATCCTTCGGCCGATTTCCGTCTTTTCCACCGATGGTATGAATTCCTTGGCGGGAATGATGCGCCCCGTGCCGTCGCGAATGCGGATCAGCCCCTCGTAAAACGCGACCTTGCCGGGATGGCTTGAAAAAACCACCGGCTGAAAGGCGAGCATCGCTTGTCTGTTGTCGAGGGCCGAGCGCACCATATCCAGTGTCGTTCGGTCACGTTGGGTGATGGCAGAAGCCAACGGGTTTGAATCGCCCACAAGCGTTGGGCTTTTCTTTGTTCGTCCTGGCGGCAGCATGAGACAATCCTGAAAGATAGGCTCAGGGTGCGCGTATGATCCCTAATAATTCGTGAAGTTTCCTATTTTGTTCTATTTTTAAACAGGGCACTTTGCATCCGGCACCAAGGGGAGGCGCAGATGACCGAAAGATGCGGCTGGGCAGGATCGCAGGAGATTTACATCCGCTATCATGATGAAGAGTGGGGCGTTCCCGAATGGGACAGCCGCGCGCTTTGGGAAAAGCTTGTGCTTGACGGGTTTCAAGCCGGGCTTTCTTGGATCACCATCCTGAAAAAACGCGATAATTTTCGCAGCGCCTTTGCGGGTTTTGATCCTGATGTCATCGCCGGCTGGGGCCCGGGTGAGGTTGAGCGGCTGTTGCGCGATCCCGGGATCATCCGTCACAGGGGCAAGATCGAGGCGACGATCACCAATGCGCGGGCGTGGCAGCGGATCGAGCGTGATCAGGGCTTTGACCGGTTCCTTTGGGATTACATGGGCGGCGCACCGCTCCAGAATCACTGGCGGAAGATGGACGAGGTGCCCGCACAGACCGCACTATCGCAGCAGATCTCAAAGGACCTGAAAAAGCAGGGCTTCAAATTTTGTGGCCCGACGATTGTCTATGCTTTCATGCAGGCCGTGGGGATGGTCAATGACCATCTGGTCGGCTGCCCCTGCCACGCCCGCGTGGCGCAGCTTTAGCTTGGCTTATCGTCGATCAGCGCCGCCACGATCGCGCGCGCGCTGTCCGAATTCCAGTCGGCATCGCCGCGCAGGCGGGCGATCTCATTGCCTTCGGGGTCCAGAATGACGGTGATCGGCAGGCCCAGAACCGCCATATCCCGGGCCAGCTTTTGTGTCGGGTCGCGAAAGACGGGCAGGTTGTCGATCTTTGTTTCGTTAAAGAACTGGCGCAGCGCCGGCACAGGATTGCGGCCGGTGGCGATGGTTACAACCTCGAACCTGTCCCCTTTGAAATCGGCCTGAAGGGCGCTGATCGTCGGCATCTCTTTTCGGCAGGGCGCGCACCATGTCGCCCAGAAATTCAAAAGCACATAGCGGCCCTGAAATTCAGAAAGGTCGCGCTGATTGCCGTCACCGTCAAGAAATCCCGCGGTGCTGACCGGCTGAGGCTCACTGTGCAGGACAAGTTTTTTCATTGTCCCCTCGCGCAGCGCGCCCAATGCGTTCAGATCCTCGCCAGCGGCATTTGCACCAAGCGCAAGGCCCGTGTAGATGACCGTATAAAGAACGGCGAAACGAAAAAAGCGCATGTTCCCTCCGAAGGACAAGGACAACCAATGACCGATAAGACCGCAAATTCGATGTGGGGCGGGCGGTTTGCCGGCGGGCCGGACGCGATCATGGAGGCGATCAATGCCTCGATCGGGTTCGACAAGCGGATGGCCGCCCAGGACATCGAAGGGTCCCGGGCCCATGCCGCCATGTTGGCAGCCACGGGCATCTTGAGTGATAAGGACGGCGAGGCGATCAGGGAAGGCCTGCTCACCGTATTGTCAGAGATTGAAACCGGAAAATTCCCGTTTTCGGCGGCTCTGGAAGATATTCACATGAATGTCGAAGCGCGCCTGAAGGAAATCGTGGGTGAGGCTGCCGGGCGGCTGCATACCGCGCGGTCCCGAAACGATCAGGTGGCGACGGATTTCAAACTGTGGGTGCGCGATCAGATGGATGCGGTCGACGGCGCGCTTGAGGCGCTGTTGCGCGCGCTTTTGCAGCAGGCCGAGGCGGGCGCCGATTGGGTCATGCCGGGGTTTACGCATTTGCAGGTTGCCCAGCCGGTGACATGGGGCCACCACATGATGGCCTATGTCGAAATGTTTGGCCGTGACCGATCACGCTTTGCCGATGCACGCGCGCGGATGAACGAAAGCCCGCTGGGCGCGGCGGCGCTTGCCGGAACCTCCTTTCCGATCGACCGGCATATGACCGCCAAGGCGCTGGGCTTTGATCGCCCTGCGGCCAATTCGCTCGACGCCGTGGCGGACCGCGATTTCGCGCTTGAGTTTCTGTCGGCGGCCACGATCACCGGAATGCATTTGTCGCGTCTGGCAGAAGAGCTTGTGATCTGGTCATCGGCCCAGTTCCGGTTTGTGGCGCTTTCCGATCGGTTCTCGACCGGCTCATCGATCATGCCGCAGAAAAGAAACCCCGACGCGGCCGAGCTTATCCGCGCCAAGATCGGGCGGATCATGGGGGCTATGGTCGGTCTGTTCACCGTCATGAAGGGTCTGCCGCTGGCCTATTCAAAGGACATGCAGGAAGACAAGGAACAGGTCTTTGACGCGGCCGATAACCTGATGCTGGCGCTGGCCGCGATGGAGGGGATGGTGCGCGACATGACGGCAAATCGCGCTGCGCTCGCCGCCGCCGCCGGCAGCGGATTTTCAACAGCGACCGATCTGGCCGACTGGCTGGTCCGGGCGCTTGGCCTGCCGTTTCGCGAGGCGCATCATGTTACCGGAAGCCTTGTCGCCATGGCCGAGGAGAAGGATTGCGATCTGCCCGATCTGACGCTTGAGGATATGCAAAGCGTTCATTCGGCGATCACCGCTTCGGTTTTCGACGTGCTGGGTGTGGAAAATTCGGTCAACAGCCGCACATCCTATGGCGGAACGGCGCCCGATCAGGTGCGGCTGCAGATCGCGCGCTGGAAAGAGGATCTGGGATGAGGCATTTTTTGTCGCTTTTCCTTCTGCTGGCGCTTGCGGCCTGCGGCGCTGACGGTGAGCCGCAGGCGCCCGCAGCATCCGGAACATCGCAGGCGCCCGCGGCGCAGTGACGGGGGCCGCGCTCGGCAGATAAAACGACCACCAAAGGGGGAGATGATCATGTCTTTGTTGCGTCTGGCCTATCTGGCGCTGGCGATCTGGGGCGCGGTGCATCCCATGTACTGGTTTGTCTTGTGGTTTGATCGCAACGGATTTGACCCCGCCGGGATGCTTGCCGCCTGGCACGCGAATGCGGCAACGAGCGGCCTGGTCTGGGATCTGACGATTGCCGCTGTGGCGCTGAGCCTCTGGGTTCTGGCCGAAACATATGTGCGTCGCAACTGGAGCGCCCTGATCGTTATCCCCGCGACATTCGCCGTAGGTCTGGGGTTCGGCCTGCCGCTTTATCTCTTTTTGCGAAGCCGGCCGGTTGGCTGACCCCCGGGCGTTGCCCTTTGCGGCCTGCGTTGCGGTGGATATTTTTGCCAAATGGAAGATTTCAGCCCGGGCAGGGACCCCGGGCGAGTTGCAAAACTTTGCTGCCGGGGTCATATCGGAGTGGAAAATCGGAGGCGTGCTGTGTCGCAATACCTAGAGTTTGAAAAATCCCTGGCTGAAATCGAAGGCAAGGCGGAAGAGCTGCGCTCTCTGGCGCGCAAAAACGAAGAGATGGATGTCGAAGACGAGGCGCAGGCGCTTGACAAGAAGGCCGCCGATCTGCTGGTCGATCTTTATGCCAATCTGACGCCCTGGCGAAAATGCCAGGTGGCGCGTCATCCCGCCCGCCCGCATAGCAGCGATTATATTGGAAAGCTGTTCACCGAATATACGCCGTTGGCCGGTGACCGGAATTTCGCCGACGACCATGCGGTGATGGGTGGTCTGGCGCGTTTCGATGGCCAGCCGGTCGTGGTGATCGGCCATGAAAAGGGCCATGACACCAAATCGCGGATCGAACGCAATTTCGGGATGGCCCGGCCCGAGGGATACCGCAAGGCAATCCGCCTGCTGGATCTGGCCGACCGGTTCGGCCTGCCGGTGATCACCCTTGTGGACACACCGGGCGCATATCCCGGCAAGGGCGCCGAAGAGCGCGGCCAGTCCGAGGCGATTGCCCGCACGACGGAAAAATCGCTGCAGATCAGGGTTCCTGTGGTCAGCATCGTGATCGGCGAGGGAGGCTCGGGCGGGGCCGTCGCCTTTGCCACGGCGGACCGGGTCGCGATGCTTGAGCATTCGATCTATTCGGTGATTTCGCCGGAGGGCTGTGCATCGATCCTGTGGAAGGATTCCGAAAAAATGCGCGAAGCGGCTGAAGCCCTGCGTCTGACGGCGCAGGATCTTGAAAAGCTCGGGGTGATCGATCTGATCATTCCCGAACCTGTCGGCGGTGCACATCGCAACGAGGATGCGGCGGTCGAGGCCGTGCGCGAGGCGATTGCAAAGATGCTGGGCAAACTGTCGAAAACCGCGCCCGACAAGCTGGTCGAACAGCGCCGCAAGAAGTTTCTTGGAATGGGCGCCAAGGGGCTTGCCGCCTGACCGGCTGGTCAGCCGAGGGCGCGTTACCACATGCTCGAGCTGGCCCGCGCTGGCCAGGCTGTGTCATACTGCTGCTGATCAATCTCGCCGCTGGTCATCGAGTTCAGAAAATCGCCCGCTGTCGGCAAATCGGTCGGTGGTGACTGATCACCCCAAAGCTCCGAGCGGATCAGCGCGCGGGCGCATTGGAAATAAACCTCTTTTACATAAATCACGATCACAGAGCGCGGCAACGTGCCGTTTCGTTCAAAGCGATCCAGTGTCTTTGTGTCGGTTGTCAGCCGCGCCACACCATTCAGGCGCACCACAGTGCCCGACCCAGGTATCATGAACATCAGCGAAACGCGCCCGTCATCTATAATGTTGCGCAGGCTGTCGATCCGGTTGTTACCGCGCCAATCGGGCATTACAACCGTCTTGGCATCCAAGATTTTCACGACCGGGCCATCATCGCCGCGAGGTGTGCAATCGGTCCCTTCGGGGCCGACAGTAGCAAGTGCGCAAAACCTGGAGGCTATGATCCAGCGGCTGTATTCACCTGTAAGATGGGTCGCGACCTTCTGAACTGATGCTTTTACCGGGGCGCCGTAGATATCTTCAAGCTGATCAATTGAACTAAGAAATTTCATGGCTTACTCCATGCTATTGCCGCCGACATAGAATCCTGCCTCGGCCATCAGCCGGTCCGAGGCTTCTTCGACCTCCTCCTCAAGTGTGGCCATGAAGTCGGGCAGGGGGCGACCGGCCGGAATGCGCGGCAGAAATTCGACAACGGCCAGCCCGGGTTTGCGATAGATCCCGCGCCGCGGCCAGAAAACCCCAACATTGGTGGCGGCGGGCACGCAGTCCTGACCGGAGTTCTGGTACAGAACACCAGCGCCGACCTTATAGGGCTGTTTGACGCCCGGCGCGACCCTGGTGCCTTGCGCATAAATGATCAGCTGTCCGGGTTCGGCCTGACCATTTTCCACATCCCTGACCATCTGGCGGATCGCCTCGGCGCGTTTGCCCCGGTCGACCGGAATACAGCCGATCCGCAATGCATACCATCCAAGGATCGGTGCCTTTGTCAGCGACTTTTTCATGATGAACTTGAAGCGCGGCAGGACGCTGGCAAGGATGATGATATCAAAGAACGACTGATGCTTGGCGGCGACAAGCACTTCGTCGGTAGGCACCTCGCCGCGCACCTCGGATCTTAGCCCCACCATCCAGCCGGCCGTCCATCTTACCCATCGGCAGTAGGTCCGGCAGGCCAGCCAGGCGGCGGGCTTGCTGAAGATTGCGATCGGCGTAAAAAAGACCGCCAGAATGGCCATCATCGCGTACATCTGAACTACGAAAATCAGGGATATGACCCAGCGGAGCGGGTTGCGCATCATGTAAGCTTTCTCAATGTTCTGAAGGCGGCGGCGCGGGTGGCCCAAAAGGCGGCCATGGCGGCCAGAACGGGTATCAGGGCCGCTACAAGCCATTCTGCGCCAGAAAAGCCCAGCCCGGTCAGAAACCCGCCTGCACCTGCCGTTGACGGCATAAACGCGATGGCAATCGCCCCGGCTGCGGTTCCCATTGCGGCGCCTGTTAGTGTCCTTAGGGTAAAACGACGGACAAAGGCGCGCGCGATATAGACGTCACGCGCGCCCACCAACCGCATGACTTCGATCACCTGAGAGTTGGCGGCAAGGGCCGCGTTCGCCGCCAGCGTGACCATTGCGGCGGTCGCAGCTGCGATCAGCAGGATCGACAAAATCCCCAGCGTGCGAAGCCGGTCTGCGGCGGCCACAAGCGGCTGCCGCCAGCGGCTGTGATCGTCAAGCAAAGCGCCCGGCGCTTCGGCTGCAAGGCGCAGGCGAAGGGCGCCCGCGTCATATCCGGCACCCGTCTCGGTGACCTCTATCAACTGCGGTATCGGCAGGCTGTCCAACGGCAGGTCAATGCCAAACCACGGCGCGAGAAGCGCAGTTTCTTCCGCCAGCGACAGCGCCCGCGCCGATGCCACGCCCGGCGTCGTCTCTAGCACATTCAGCGCGGCTTTGGTTTGCGCGGCAAGCTGATCCTGCGGCGCTGAAATCCGGACTGTCGAGGTTTGGGCAAGTTCGGTGCCCCAGCGTTCGGCAAGCCGCCCGGCGGCCAGTGATAGCGCCAGCGCAAAAACCGCAAGAAACGCCATCGCGCCGGCGGTGAAGGCGGTAAGCCAGGCGGAATAGCCCGTGGGCGGCACGACGCGGTCGGCCCGGCTATCGCCCGCTGCCAGCGCGGCGAGTTGAGAAAATCGGGGCTTCACAAATCCGCTCCGGCCAGTTGCAGGCGCCGCTTGCTGATGCGCAAAACGCGTGCGTTCACCTCGTGTTTAGCGGTGCGTATCAGGTTCATGTCGTGGGTCGCGATCAACACTGTTTTGCCCATCTTGTTCAGCTCTATCAGCAAAGACAAAAGCCTGACCGACATGTCCCAGTCGATATTTCCCGTAGGTTCATCCGCGAGAATGACTTCAGGTGACATGATGACCGCACGGGCCAGCGCCGCGCGCTGTCTTTCACCGCCCGAGAGCGATGGCGGCAGGGCCCCGGCCCGCTCTGTCAGCCCGACCCATGCCAGAAGATCGCTGAGGTTGGCCGCCTCGGCATCCGCATCGCGCCCCGCCACTGTCAGCGGCAAAGCCACATTTTCACTGATCGGCAGGTGATCCAGAAACTGACAGGCCTGATGGACGACACCGATCCTTCGGCGCGCGCGCGACACGTCGTCCCGGCTCATTTCGCGGGCTTCGGTTCCGAATATGCGTACCGAACCGGCGCTGGCCAAAAGCTCTCCGTAGCAGAGTTTCATCAGGGTGGTTTTCCCCGCCCCGGATGGCCCGGTCAGAAAATGGAACGACCCCGGCGCCATTTTCAGTGATATATCTGAGAGAAGCTCTCCCCCGCCATAGCTATAGGCGACGTCCCGAAGCTCGATCACAGCGTTCGCCTTTCGTGTTTTGTGTATCTCTTTTGCCGAAAGGCAGGGGTCTTTGCAATCACTTGGCACTTGATCTTGCGTCTGGGGCTTTTTTAATTACCCCATCCGGTGTTATGGTATGAAAGCTAATAATAATTATTGAGTGGTGCCGCGGATACTGCGGCGGATAGAGGCGAAATGCGACTGGTTTGCCCTAACTGTGATGCGCAATACGAAATAAGCCCCGACGCCATCCCTGAAAGCGGACGGGATGTACAATGCTCGAACTGCGGCCATACATGGTTTCAGGCGCATCATGATGCGTCTGGCGCCGATGGCGAGGAGGGCGCGCATTGGCCCGGGCAGGAAGGCTCCTACAGCTCTGCGGATGGCGATCATGACGCGGCGGGGGGTGAGGACGGCGGCGAGGATCGGGGAGGCGAGGCTACTGATCTGGCTGCCGGGGACGTTTACGCCGCGCCGGACCCCGAGGATGAGGATAGTGAGCCGGGCGATCAAGGCGAAGATGAAAATGCCGCCACATCTGAGGCGCCTGCCGGGGAACTACCTCCGCGCCGCCCGCTGGATCAGGGGGTTGCCGATATCCTGCGTCAGGAGGCCGAGCGCGAGCGGCAGGTTCGTGAAACAGAACAATCCGCCGCGATCGAGACGCAGCCGGAACTGGGTATCGACGATGCCGGGCAAGCGGGCGAAGCTGTCGCTGCAACGGTCGCGCACGAACGTGTGGCGCGGCTGAGGGGAAACAACCCTGAGCCTGTTGCCGACACAGAGCCGGGCAAGCGACGCGACCTGCTGCCCGATATCGAGGAAATAAACTCTACCCTGAGGCCGGCATCGGATCGCGACGGCGAAGAGGATGCCGATGCCGAAAAAGACCCGGTGCGCCAGAAACGCCGCCGGCGCGGGTTTCGGATGGGTTTTGGTCTGGTGACCATACTTGCGGCGTTGATGCTGCTTCTGTATCAAAAAGCCCCGGTCGTGGTCGAGCGTCTGCCGCAAAGCGCGCCTTATATGACAAGCTATGTCCAATGGGTGAATGACAAACGGCTTCTGCTTGACCAATGGGCGCTTGATGCCGCGGCCAAGCTTTCGCCGGCAGCGGGCGCATCGCAATAGCGCCGCGCGGGTGGGCGCAGGGCGCTAAAATCGCTCAAGCAACCTTTTGAGGTAATCGCGTTCAACTTCGGGGCGGCTTTGCTGGCCTGAACGGCGCCGGATTTCGTCAAGAAGCTTTTCGGCGCGGCGATAGACATCTTTGCCCTGAAGCATGTTCTCATTTGATCCAAGACGCCCTTTTGCGCCAGCCTCGCGGCCCAGCGGGTCACGGCCGCCCTGCGTGCCACGGCCATTGGCAAACCCCTGATCGCCGCTCTGGTTGCCGCCGGGCTGGTTGTTGTTGGCCATGGCGTCCGCAAGGTTTCTCATCCCGTCGCGCAGGGCCGACAGCGCTTCGGCCTGACTGTCCAGAGCGCCGGGCAGATCGTCACGCCTGAGCGCGCGCTGCGCGTCATCCATGGCGCGCCCGGCCTGATCCAAGGCCTTGCGGGCGGCGTCGCCTTCGGGGGTGCCTGCACCCGGCAGGTTCCCTGTCTGCCGGTTCAACTCATCGCGCAGGGCCTGTTGCCGATCCGCCAGCGATTGCCCGGTGGCGCCCGGCTGGCCCGCGCCCTGATTACCGCTTTGCCCGGGCGCCTGGCCCTGACGCTGGCCGGGCGACCGATCCTGACCAAGGCCTTGCCCCTGACGTCCATCAATGCCCTGGCCTTGCGCGCCCGGCTGCCCCTGAGCGCCGGGATTGAATTGTTCCTGAAGATTGCGAAACGCCTCATCGCTCAGGCCCTGCTGACTGCGCAGCGTATCGCGCAGCCCGCGCATCGCCTGTTGCCCCTGACCTTGCTGGCCCTGACCCTGCTGGCCTTGTGTAACCTGCATATTCTCCATCATCTGGCGCAGCTGATCCAAAAGCGCCTGCGCCTCGGCCGTCCTGCCCTGCTGCATCAACTCCTCGATCCGTTTGAGCATCTGGTCGAGTTGCGCGCCGGTGATTTCCTGCTGGTTTTGTGAGGTTTGCGGTCCCTGATCGCCAGTACCGTTCTCTTGCGCAAGCTGGCGGATATAGTCCTGCATCGCCTGACGCATCTGTTGCATCAGTTCGGATATCTCCTTGTCCGAGGCGCCCTGACGCATGGCTTCGGACAGGCGGTCCTGCGCGCGGCGCAGCCGCTCCAGCGCGTCAGCAAGCCGGCCTTCTTCGAACGACAGGGCGACATTCCACAGATCCTCGGCAATGGCGTCGCGGGCCTTGGCGTCGAACCGGTCGAAATTCAGCAGCGTCTCAAGACGGCGGAGCGTGACCCTGAGCTTGAGATAGGCGGTGTTATTGGTGATGAACCCCTCAGGCTTGTACGAGATCGCGCGCAGCAGCCCGGCAACCCGCGGCCCGTTCTGCCGCGACCACAGAAGATCGCTGCGCTGTTCAACGATGGCATTGGCCAGCGGATTCAGAAAACGCCGCCCCGGCAGGATCATCCTGAGATCGGCGCTGGTGCCGGTCTGGTTCTGGGCATCCTTGACGGTCAGAACCATCCTGACCGCAAGACCGGCCCATGGGTGCTTTGACAGGTTTTCGATCAGGGTTTCTTCGAACGCGGCCTTGTTGCCGGTGATCGACATCGGCAGATCCAGCACGATCGGCTCGCGCGGCTCGGGCGGTATGGCGCGGCCATAGCGGCGGTCGACATTTTCGGGGTCCAGCGTGATCTCGGCGGTGCCCGATATGACGCCGTAATCGTCGCGTGCAAAAAATGCCTGCCGCATTTCCCCTGAGACATTGCGCTCCAGCGGTGCCGAGAGCTGCACCTGCGGTGGCGCGTCCGGCTCGACGATTACATCCCAGCTTGCGCCGCCGGGGCCGCTCACGGTGATTGAGCCTGCCTGCGCAATCTCGAAAACCCGTTTGGTTTCATCCGGTGTCTGTTCCGGCGCGGGTCGGCCCGACACGGTTTCGGCAACGCTGATGGCGCCGACCTTGCCATAAAGCCTGAGCGTGATGCGGGTGCCTTGCGGAACCCGCAACTGACCGGCTGCCGCCAGATCGTTAAGATAGAGGCTGGGTATGCCGGTATAGGACGGCGGCTCGGCCCAGCCTTCCCAGCTTGGCCCGGTGGCCAGGGCGGTTGCGCCGCCCGGAAGCGCCGCCTCGACCGAGGTGATGCGTGCAAGCGATCCAAAAAGCAGTGCGACCGCCAGCGCCAGAACCGCCATATAGCGAAAGGCATAAGGATCGCGGTCGGAAATGCGCAGATCGGGCGCAATCGCTCTGGCGGCGGAAAGCCGCCGGGACATGCGGGCAATATGGGCCTGCCACACCCGGACCGAGGCTTCGTCGCGCGCGCCGATGGCCTGGGTGTCGCTCAGCGCGGAAATCGGGCGTCCTGGCAGGCTTTGATCCACGCGGTCAAGCGCCTCGCCCGGGCGCGGCCATTTCAGCCTGCGCAGACCCCAAAGAAACGCCCCCGCGACGATGATCGTATAAAGCGCCAGAATGAACCAGGTTGCTTCGGCGGAAAGGGTATCGTGAAGGCCCAGCATCACCGCGGAAAGCCCAGCGAAAACAAGGGTCCACAGGGGCCAGAACGCATGTGTCAGACGCTCGGCGATCAGACCGATAAGCGTCAGCCGCACAGGCCAGCGCAAGCGCCGGGTTGCCTGTTGAAGATCACTCTGCTCAGTCGTCATTCACCGGACCCGCTGGCGGTGGCGCGTCATTGCGCCTGTCAAAGCCATGGCGGGATGGTATCGCGGTTTATCATTTCGTCAAAGGTCGGGCGCTGGCGTATGACAGCGAATTGATCTTTGTCGACCAGAACCTCGGGGATCAGGGGGCGGCTGTTGTATTCGCTTGCCATGACCGCGCCATAGGCCCCGGCCGAACGAAACGCGACCAGATCGCCGGCCGACAGGGGCGGCATCGCCCGGCCCCGCGCAAATGTGTCACCGCTTTCGCAGACCGGTCCGACGATGTCATAGGTGGCCTGCGGTGTGCCGGGGGCAGGCTCGTTGACCGCGACGATATCGTGATAGGCGTCATACATGGCCGGCCGGATCAGATCGTTCATCGCGCCGTCAAGGATCACGAACTGCCGGTCCTCGCCCTCTTTGACGTATATCACCTGCGAGATCATGAGCCCCGCGTTTCCCGCAATCAGGCGCCCCGGTTCAATCTCGATCTCACAATCCAGATGCCCCAGCGTATCACGCACCATCTGGCCGTATTCGGTCGGCAGGGGCGGCGCCTGATTGGAGCGCTCGTAGGGGATGCCAAGGCCGCCACCCAGATCCAGACGGCTGATCTGGTGCCCTTCGGCACGCAGCCGCGCGGTCAGATCGGCGACTTTTCGATAGGCCAGTTCAAAGGGCTCAAGCTCGGTCAGTTGGCTGCCGATATGGACGTCGATACCGATGACCTGCAAGCCGGGCAATGCGGCGGCTTCGGCATAGACCTCGCTGGCGCGGCTGATCGGGATGCCGAATTTGTTCTCGGATTTGCCTGTCGCGATCTTGGCATGGGTTCGGGCATCGACATCGGGGTTCACCCGGATCGTCACCGGCGCGGTCGTGCCCATGGCCAATGCCACCTCGGACAGGGTCCGCAGTTCCGGCTCACTTTCGACGTTGAACTGGCGCACGCCGCCTTCCAGCGCCAGGCGCATTTCTTCGCGGGTTTTGCCGACGCCGGAAAAGACGATGCGCTCGCCCGGAACCCCAGCGGCGCGGGCGCGGCGGTATTCGCCGCCCGAAACCACATCCATGCCGGCGCCCATATCGCCCATCAGTTTAAGGATCGCCTGATTGGAGTTGGCCTTCATCGCATAGCAGACAAGATGCGGCCCCCAGGACAGCGCGTCGGTAAACAGCTGAAAATGGCGGCGCAATGTTGCGGCTGAATAGACATAGAACGGCGTGCCGACCTGGGCCGCGATCTCGGGCACAGATACATCTTCGGCGTGCAGAATGCCGTCGCGGTAAAGGAAATAGTCCATGGCTTATGCGTCCTTGATCGTTCAGGCGCTCATAGCCAGCGACGCGCGACAAGTCTAGCGGCGGATCGGTTCAGCTTCGGGGTCGCCCGCGCCGGGTTCGGGGGCCTCATCGGGCTCACGGTCGATCAGAATGCGCTGTGCGTCCCCTTCCAGATCCGAAAACTGATCGGATTTCAGCGCCCAGAAAAACGCGCCAAGCCCGATGCCGCCAAGCATGATGGATACCGGAATAAGGATAAAGAGGATCGACATCAGCCGCGCCCTCCGCGCAGTCGAAGCGCGTTCAGTGATACGGTGATGGACGATGACGACATCGCCAGCGCGGCCAGCAAGGGCGTTGCGAGGCCGCTGAGCGCGGCGGGGATCGCCACGGCATTATAGGCTGCGGCAATGGCGAAGTTTTCCAATATGCGGCGCCGGGCGGACCGGGCGATGCGCAGGCAATCGGCAAGGACCGTCAGATCGCCCCGCAGCAGAACCAGATCTGCCGCGCTTCGGGCGGCGTCGATTGCGCGACCCGGCGCCGCCGACACATGCGCCGCCGCAAGGGCCGCGGTATCGTTCAGCCCGTCACCCACCATCAGAACCTTGCCGGGGCGATTCTGAATGAAGTCGTGCTTCTTGTCCGGCGCGACCTCGCCGAACGCCTGATCAATGCCCAGTTGCCGCGCCACGGCCTCGGCGATGGGCTGCGCGTCGCCGCTCAGCAGGATCACCTCAAGCCCCAGCGATTTGAGGTCGGCGACCATCTTGCCCGCACCGCTCCGGATCTGATCTTCAAATTCGAAGGCAACCGGTTCTTCGTCCTCGACCGCAAGCCATGTGCGCACCCCGGGCGTGCGCGCGCGGGCCCCGCACCACGCCGCCTGCCCAAGGCGCACCCTCTTGCCGCCCGACCGGCCCTCGATCCCCTTGCCGGGGATTTCGGTGACCTTGCCAACCTGCGCCGGTGTCAGGCCAGCGGCGCCGGCGGCCCGCGATATGGCGCGGGCCAGCGGGTGAGAGGACCCTTCGGCAAGGGCGGCGGCAAGACGCATCGCCTCGGGCGGAGGCGCGCCACGCAATAGCAGGGTATTGGTGGTCAGCGTGCCGGTCTTGTCCAGAACAACGGTATCGACCTCGGCCAGCCGCTCAAGCGCGGTTGCATCGCGCACCAGCACCCCGGCCCGGAATAGCCGCCCGTTGGCTGCCGTCATCACCGCCGGAACCGCAAGGCCCAGAGCGCAGGGGCAGGTGATGATGAGCACCGCCGTTGCGATGGTGATCGCCAGCCGCGTGTCGCCAGTGGTCAGTTGCCAGCCCACGAAAGCGGCCAAGGCAAGCAGGTGCACAAGGGGCGCATAAAGCCGCGCTGCGCGATCGGCCAGCGAGGTATAGCGCGTGCGCGCTGTCTCGGCGGTGCGCACAAGCGATGCGATGCGGCCAAGGACCGTATCCTCGCCAGTTTCCTTGACGCCAATATCTATCGGCCCGCTCAGGTTGACCGTGCCGCTAAAGACGTCATCGCCGGCCGCCGCAGGAACGGGCGCAGTTTCGCCGGTCAAAAGCGAATTGTCCAGTTCCGTCGCACCGCGCAGGATGGTGCCGTCAACAGGAACCCGGCCGCCTGTGCCCACCATGACGACATCGCCGGGCCTAAGCTCGGAAATTCGCCGGGTGGTGATGCCGTCCTCGGTGCGCAGATTGGCCACCTGAACATCCAGCGCCGCCAGTTCGACGGCGGCCGAGCGGGCCTTGGCGCGCGTCAGATGGTCAAGATAGCGCCCCAGCAGCAGGAAAAACGTCAGCGACAGCGCGGCATCGAAATAGGCATGTGGCCCACCCATGGCAGTTTCGTAAAGCGATGTGCCCGACGCCAGCACGATGGCCAGCGAAATAGGCACATCCATGTTCAGGCTGCGTGCACTCAGCGCCCGCCAGGCATTGGAAAAGAACGGCCGCGCCGCATAGACCAGTGCCGGCAGCGCAATAGCCGCCGATATCCAGTGCAGAAAATCGCGGGTCGAGCCTTCGGCCCCGGCCCAGACCGACACGCTCAGCAGCATGACATTCATCGCCGCAAACCCCGCGACACCCAGCCGGAGCAATAAGCCACGGTCGCCGTCCCGGGTAGCCTGTTTGAGCGTTTCTGCATCCAGCTCGCTGGCCTCGAAACCCAAACGCCCGAGTTTTGAAATCAGATCTTCGGGGGCTGAGCGATCCTTGTCATAAGTGACGTGAACCCGTTTTAACGACAGGTTGACGCGCGCGTCCTCGACCCCCTGCATGGCTTTCAACCCACGCTCGATTCTGGCGATGCAGCTTGCGCAATGAACCTCGGGCACCGTCAGGTCGATGCTTTGCGATCGGGGCGTGGGGCCCGGCCCGGCGCCCTCGGTCTGGGGATGTGTCTGATCAAGGCTCATGATCCGTCCCCGATCAGAAACTTGAAGCGCTGATGAATTTTCGTGCCATCGGCGGCGGTCGCGCTCAGCCGTGCTTCCCATGCGCCCGGGGCCAGCATGGCAGGCGCGCGAAAGGCGCCGCCGGAATATGTCAGATCAAACACCTGATCGTCGCGGTTATGGGTCAGGCGCCCGACCCGCAGCGATATCTTTGCGGGAAAGACAGGCTTACCCGCCTTGTCGCGCAGGGTGACGATCACCTCGCTGGCGGTGCCGGTAACAGCGGTCGTCCAGCCCAGTTTCCGCTGCGCCGCCCTTTCGGAGTTAAATCGCTGGCTTGCGACATAGGAGTTTTTGACCTCAAGACCCGGAAAGGTCCCGATCGCGGACACCATCAGGGCGATATTCGCCGCAAGGATGGTTCCGAATGCGGCCAGCGTAATCAATAGAACCTTGCGCCCGGTCAGTGGCTTTGCGGTGTCGGTCATCTTGCCCTCCCGTGAAAAACGCTGTCGGTATAAGCGCGGTCCCTGCTGGTCAGATCCTCAACCCAGAACCTCACGTCTGTCTGGGCCTTTTCGGTCGCCGGTGAGCCGGGCCGGGCCGTGACATAGACGCGCTGTTCAAAAGTCTGGTCGGGTGGCACGGTCACATGCAGTTGTGCCGTTCCCTCAAGCGAGATGCGCAGCGGATCAGCGGCCGTTATCGACAGGTGAAAGACGCGCGGCTCGTTGCGTTTGTTTCTGAGCCTGACCTCATAGGCATTGCGGATCGAGCCATCGGACATGGTGACATAAAGCGGTGAGCGTACCGGAGCGACCGAGATGTCAATCTCGGGGCGCAGGAAAAGCGCGGCGATCAGGAAAACGCCGATCCCGCCCCAGATCGCGGTATAGATCATGGTGCGCACACGGAAGATATGACGCCATGCCGGTCGGGGCGCGCCGCCCTGTCTTTCACGCTCCTGATCCGACAGGGTGCAATAGTCGATCAGGCCGCGCGGCTTTCCGATCCGGGTCATCACATCGTCACAGGCGTCGATGCACAGCGCGCAGGTGATACACTCAAGCTGCTGGCCATCGCGGATATCGATACCCATCGGGCAGACGTTCACACAGGCCATGCAGTCGATACAGTCGCCGGTGGTGTTTTCGTGCTTTTTGCCGCGCGGCTCGCCCCGGTGGTCGCGATAGGTGACGGTCAGGGTTTCCTCATCCATCATCGCGGCCTGAATGCGCGGCCAGGGGCACATATAGATACAGACCTGTTCGCGCATGAAGCCGCCGAATACAAAGGTCGTGCCGGTCAGAACCGCAATCGCCCCATAGGCGACGAATGCGGCCTGACCGGTGAAGAGATCATGGAAAAGTGTCGGCGCATCGGCAAAGTAAAAGACCCATGCGCCGCCCGTGGCCACGGCAATCAGCAGCCAGACCAGCCATTTGGTCAGCCGCAGGCGCCATTTGCGGGCATCCCACTTGGCCCGCCAAAGCCGGACGCGCGCATTGCGATCGCCCTCGATCCAGCGCTCGACCAGAACGAAAAGATCGGTCCAGACCGTTTGCGGGCAGGTATAACCGCACCACACCCGCCCCAGCGCCGAGGTGAAAAGAAACAGGCCGATCCCCGCCATGATCAGAAGGCCCGCGATGAAATAGAATTCATGCGGCCAGATCTCGATCATGAAAAAGAAGAACCGGCGGTGCGCCAGATCGATCAATATGGCCTGATCCGGCATATGCGCGCCACGGTCCCACCGGATCCAGGGCGCCAGATAATAGATCATCAGCGTCACGCCCATGATCCACCACTTCAGATTTCGGAAGGTGCCTTTTACCCGTCTTGGGAAAATCGGTTCCTGCGGCGCATAAAGCCCGCCGCCAGTATTCTGTTCAACGCTCATCCTATGCGCTTTCAATGTCCTGTTCTTGTGACAGGCTAGGGGGTGAAAGGAATGATTTCCTTGATGCAGATCAATCCTTGAGGAAATGGTAGGGGGCGCCGAAGTTCTGAGTTGAACAGGACGAATTCCGGCGCCCCCTTTTCCCGCAGTCTGGATGGCGACGCGGGAACCTTTGTCAGTCAGGCGTGCGGCAGGATCACTGGCCGCCGCCCAACTGGTGTACATAGATGGCCAGCTGCCGGATCTGCGAGGGATCCAGCCGCGATGACCAGGCCGGCATTATGCCGTAGCGGGCTTTTTCGACCGTGGCGGTCAGGGTCTTGCGATCGCCGCCGTAAAGCCAGATCGGATCGGTCAGGTTCGGCGCACCGAGGCTTTGATTGCCTTTACCTTTCTCGCCATGGCAGGCCGCGCAGTTGTCGCCAAAGACAACCTTGCCCTTGTCCGCCAGCGCAGCATCGTTTTCCTGCCCGGACAGGGCCCGGACATATTCGACGACCTGGGTGATTTCGGGCTTGGTCAGGATGTCGCCAAAGGCTGGCATCTGCGAATAGCGGGTGTCGGGGTCCTGATCCCAGCGCACGCCATGGGCGATGGTTGTGTTGATGTCGGCCAATGTGCCGCCCCAAAGCCAATCGTCGTCCAGAAGGTTGGGATAGCCGACGTTGCCCGCCGCGCCCGAGCCGTGGCACTGCGCGCAATAGGTTTTGAACAGGGCGCCGCCGCCGGCGGTGGCATAACGTTGAAGCGCCGGATCCTTTGCCACCCCGGCCAGATCCGTTGCCATCAGCCGCGCGTCAATCGCAGCATTCGCCGCTGAAACATCGGCAATCTCTGCCCGCACCTCCTGGCGCGACGAATAGCCAAGAAGGCCCGGGGTCGCCCCGGTAATCAGCGGCCACGCCGGGTAGAGGATCGTATAACCAATGCCCCAGATGATCGTGGCGTAAAAGGTCCAGAGCCACCAGCGCGGAAGCGGGTTGTTCAGCTCTTCGATCCCATCCCATGAATGGCCTGTCGTGCCGGGATCTGTGGGTTTCTTTTCTTTACGGCTCATCTTTGTGCTCCCTCGCTGGGGTCGCGCGGCTCAGTGCGGGGCGCGTCGTCGTTACGCAGTGGAATTTGCGCGATATCGTCATGCATGGCGCGGCTTCCGGGGCGGTAGGCAAAATAGATGATGCCGAGAAAGAACAGCGTCATCAGCAAGAGGAACCAACTGTCGGCCAACTCGCGTAAAAGGGTATATAATTCCATCGGTTGGCCTCCTTTACCGGCTTTGAGCGGGTTCAAAGGTCGAGAAATCGACCATTGTGCCGAGCACTTGCAGATAGGCGATCAGCGCGTCGAGTTCGGTGACCTCCTTGGCGCCGTCGAAGTTGCGCACCTGCGCCCCCGGATAGCGCGCCAAAAGGGCCGAGCTGTCGCCTTCGGGATCGACCTGCGCATAGAAATCCTCGCGCGCCTTGGCGATCATCTCGTCGGTATAGGGCACCCCGACCAGCCTGTTGGTCCTGAGGACATCGGCGATCCGGTCGCCGTTTGCCGGCGTTTTTGCCAGATGCTTGTACGAGGGCATGATGCTCTCGGGGACAAGGTCCTGAGGGTGGGCCATATGCTCGACATGCCATTCATCGGAATAGCGTCCGCCAACGCGGGCAAGGTCGGGCCCGGTCCGTTTGGATCCCCATTGGAACGGGTGATCATACATCGATTCCGCGGCAAGAGAGTAATTGCCGTAGCGCTCGACCTCGTCCCGGATCGGGCGGATCATCTGGCTGTGGCAACTATAACAACCCTCGCGGATATAGACGTTGCGCCCGGCCATCTCGAGCGGGGAATAAGGCCGGACGCCTTCGACCTTCTCAATGGTGTTGTCGAGATAGAACAGCGGCGCAATCTCGACGATGCCGCCGATCGTGACCACAACGAATGAGAGCGCCAGAAGAAGCGTCGCGTTCTTCTCGATGATCTTGTGTTTGTCCAGAAATGCCATCGGGTGCTCTCCTTATTCGGCGGGGACGGTGGCGGTTGCGGCCCTTGGGGTTGCCCCAATGGCCGTCTTCCAGAGGTTGACGCACATGATCAGCGCGCCGGTGAGATAAAAGATCCCGCCAATCGCACGCACCAGATACATCGGGAATTTTGCGGCAACGGTGTCGGCGAAAGAGTTGACAAGGAAACCCTGTGCATCGACCTCGCGCCACATCAGGCCTTCCATGATGCCCGATACCCACATCGACGAGACGTAAAGAACGATGCCGATCGTCGCCAGCCAAAAGTGCCAGCTGACCATGGACAGGCTGTACAGGCGTTCGCGGTTCCAAAGACGCGGCACCAGAAAGTAAAGCGCGCCAAAGGTGATCATCCCGTTCCAGCCAAGGGCACCGGAATGCACGTGGCCGATCGTCCAGTCGGTATAATGCGACAGGCTGTTGACGGCGCGGATCGCCATGACCGGCCCTTCAAAGGTTGCCATGCCGTAAAATCCGACCGAAACCACCATCATCCGCAGAACCGGGTCGGTGCGAAGTTTGTCCCATGCGCCTGACAGCGTCATCAGGCCATTGATCATCCCGCCCCAGCTGGGCATCCAGAGGATCACCGAAAAGACCATCCCAAGCGTCTGCGCCCAGTCGGGCAGGGCCGTGTAATGCAGGTGGTGGGGTCCTGCCCAGATATACAGGAATATCAGGGCCCAGAAGTGGATGATCGACAGTTTGTAGGAATAGATCGGCCGCTCGGCCTGTTTCGGGACAAAGTAATACATCATGCCCAGAAACCCGGCGGTCAGGAAAAATCCGACGGCGTTATGGCCGTACCACCATTGGGTCAGCGCGTCCTGCACGCCCGAGAATACCTGAACCGATTTCGAACCCCAGATTGAAACGGGAACCGAAAGGTTGTTGACGATATGCAGCATGGCGATGGTGACGATAAAGGCCAGATAGAACCAGTTTGCCACATAGATATGCGGCTCTTTCCGCTTCAGGATTGTGCCAAGGAAAACCGCCAGATAGGCGACCCAGACAATCGTCAGCCAGATATCGACGTGCCATTCCGGCTCGGCGTATTCCTTGGACTGGGTCGCGCCCAGAACATAACCGACCGCGGCCAGAACAATAAACAGCTGATACCCCCAGAAGACGAACCACGCCAGGTTCCCACCCCAAAGGCGCGCCGCGCTGGTGCGCTGCACGACGTAAAAGGAAGTCGCGATCAGGGCGTTACCGCCAAAGGCAAAAATCACCGCCGATGTATGCAGCGGGCGCAGCCGGCCAAAGGTCGTGAACGGCAGATCGAGGTTCAGCACGGGAAAAGTCAGCTGAAAGGCGATATAGGTGCCGGCCAGAAATCCGACCACACCCCAAAGCGCCGTAGCTATCACCCCGGCGCGCACGACGCCGTCCATATAGCCGGAGGCGGGTTGAAATCGGGAATCCGCAGGCACCGGCTCTACGCGGCGAAGATACCAGATAAAGATCACCGCTGCGGCGCCCAGAACGATAATCGCCTGTACCTGAAAGGCCAGATCCTGAGCGAAATTGATTGCCATCCCTCCAATCAGGACCACCAGGCCCAGAAGGGTCAGCACTATGACATCGACCATGACACATCTCTTGAATTGAGGTCGGCAGGCGAACTGCCGACGGTTCCTGTTCAGGACAGAAAAACCACCAGTGTCAGGCGGGTGCATTGATCTGGATCAATTCGAAGGCCCGGGACGCAGAAAAGCCCGGCGACTTTGGGGAAAAGCCGGCCAGTTAAACGCGGTAAATGCAGTCGGGTGGCGCGGGCCGGGTTAAGCGTCCTCGCCGGATTCGCGCAGCAGGCGGTCGAAATCGGGCACTTCGACCATGCGTTTGCCGGTCAGGCGGATGATACCCTCGTTCTTGAGCGCCGAGATCTGGCGCGAGGTCGTCTCGATGGTCAGGCCCAGATAATCGGCCAGCGACTCGCGCGAAATGATCATGTCGAATTTGGCATGATCGCCGGGGAACTTCTTGTTCAAAAGTGCATCCCGCCGCGCCAGAATGACCAGAAAGCTGGCGATTTTTTCACGCGCCGTCTTGCGCCCCAGAAGCAGCATCCATTCCCGTGCCGCGTCAAGTTCGTCCAGCGTCATTTCCAAAAGACGATTGCCGATCTGAGGGGTCGCGCCAAGAAAAGTCTCAAACGATTCCCGCTCGAACTGGCAAAGCGTCACGTCGGTTGCGGCAATGACATCATATGGCGATGCCTCGCGCCCCGGGCGCCCCAGAAAATCCGACGGAAACAACAGGCCCACCATCTGCCGGCGGCCGTCTTCCATTGTCCGCGTCAAGGATGCGCAGCCCTTGACGATCGAGCCAAGTTTGCTGACCGGCTCACCCGCCCAGATCAGGGTGTCGCCCGCCGAATACGAACGATAGGATTTCATCTGGTCCAAAATCGCCAGTTGATCAGCCTCGCAATGCGAGCACACGGCGCGATAACGGATCGGGCAATCGCCGCATCGGTCGGAGCGCACATCGGGAGAGAGTAAAGTCGGTACTGTCATCAGGCTGTCCTGTTCTGCACCAACTTCGGCTAAATTTGCGTTTGTTTCAAGCCGCTGCGATCATTTGTCCGATATCATCTCGGCCTGACGCACGATGACCTCGGCCTGTTTGATCGATGCGATGTCGACCAGACGACCTTTATAGACCGTTGCGCCCGACCCTTCCGACTTGGCCTTTTCCATCGCCGCCAGAATTTCGCGCGCCTCTTCCACGGCTTCCTCGGAGGGTGTGAAAACCTCGTTCGCCAGTGCCACCTGCTTGGGGTGGATCGCCCATTTCCCGACCATCCCAAGCGTTGCCGAACGGCGCGCCTGAGCGCGAAACCCCTCGTCATCGGAAAAATCGCCAAAAGGCCCATCGACCGGCAAGACGCCATGTGTACGGCAGGCCGCGACGATGGCGGTCTGCGCCCAATGCCACGGATCGGACCAGTATTTCTGGTCCTCATGGTACATGTAATAGTTTTCCTGTGTGCCGCCGATGCCGGTCGTCTGCATACCCATAGAGGCGGCGAAATCCGCCGCGCCCAGTGACATGGCAGCAAGGCGCGGCGACGCTGCGGCAATCTCTTCGACATGGCTCAGTCCGGCGGCGGTTTCGATGATAACTTCCAGCGTAATCTTGCGTTTGCGCCCCTTGGCCACCTCAATCGCAGTGACCAGCGCATCGACCGCATAAAGATCGGCGCCGCAGCCAACCTTGGGGATCATGATCTGATCCAGCCGGTCACCGGCGTTTTCCAAAAGGTCCACAATGTCGCGGTACCAATAGGGTGTATCAAGCCCGTTGATCCGCACCGACAGGGTTTTGTTTCCCCAATCGATATCGCCGATCGCCTCGATGATATTGCCCCGCGCCTGCGGCTTGTCGTCGGGCGCAACCGAATCCTCCAGATCAAGATTGATCACATCGGCGTCGCTTTTCGCCATCTTCTCGAAAATAGCAGGGCGCGAGCCCGGCCCGAAAAGCTGACACCGGTTCGGGCGGGCGGGCGGCGTAGGCTGAAGACGAAAGCTCATGATGGGTCTCGCAATGATGTGTCTCTGGGGGTCGGTCTGGGATTAGATTATTGCGCAATTCACCGCAAGCGCCATTTTGCAGCTGCAGCAAACCACCGGGCCGCTGTTTGCCGGGCCTCTGACTCAAAAACATAAATCGGCGCATGGGGAAGCAATGGAAGAAGTTATCGCTAAGAATTTATAATATCGTCGAATAATCTTGCGCCAAATGTTCAAATACCCGCCGAAATCGCGAAAATATTTCCGCCCCACTTACTATACTGCCGCGAAATTCAGTTTCCGGACGGAGGTATGCGCCGTGATCAAGACCCCATATCTGCTTTTTCTCGGCGATGCGCCGGATCAGCTTGCCGCCAAGGTCGCGCAGGGCATCAAGGACTGGCGCCCCGAATTTGCGCTGGGCCAGCTTCGCCTGAAAGGCTGCGGCGCCGATCTGGGACTTACTGAGATGCGATTGGCAGAGGGGCGCGCGGCAGGGGCCCAGACCCTTGTCATCGGTGTTGCCAACCGCGGTGGTGTTATCTCTGAAAGCTGGAAATCGGTTCTGCGCGACGCTTTGGCGATGGGCTATGACATCGCAAGCGGGCTGCATAATCTGCTGCAGGACGAACCCGATCTCGTCGCCGCGGCGGCGCTTTACGACCGGCAGCTTCACGATGTGCGTGTCCCTTCGGTCAGCTATCCGATTGCAAGCGGCGTCAAGCGCCGGGGCAAGCGGTGTCTGGCCGTTGGCACCGATTGTTCGGTGGGCAAGATGTATACCGCCCTGGCGATGGATGCCGATATGCGCGCGCGCGGATTGAAATCCACCTTTCGCGCCACCGGCCAGACCGGAATTCTGATCACCGGCGGCGGCGTGCCGCTTGATGCCGTGGTTGCCGATTTCATGGCCGGCTCGGTCGAATGGCTTACCCCCGACAATGACGACGATCACTGGGACATGATCGAAGGGCAGGGCAGCTTGTTCCACGTCTCTTATTCCGGGGTGACCATGGCGCTGGTCCATGGGGGGCAGCCCGACGCGCTGATCCTCGCGCATGAGCCGACCCGAATCCATATGCGCGGCCTGCTGGGTTATGATCTTCCCTCGCTGGAAAAACTGCGCGACACGGCCCTGACCCTGGCGCAGGTTGCCAACCCGGGCTGTCAGGTGGTCGGAATTTCGGTCAATACCCAGCATCTGCCCAGCGAAGACGCCGCCGCCTATCTGGCCAGGGTCGAGGCGCAGATGGGTCTGCCGGCGGTGGATCCGTTCCGCGACGGCGCCGGCCGGCTGGTCGATGCGCTTGTCGCACTGGGCTGATCGGGCGGGCCACTGTAAAAGGCTGCTGCAGGGCCGGGTTTGATTAGGGAAACGGATATGGAAATCAGCGTCACACATGAGAGCTTCAAACTGGCCGAGGTCTTTACCATCTCACGCGGCTCGCGCAGCCAGGCAGATGTCCTGACCGTCCGCATCACGGATCAGGGCGTGACCGGCTGGGGCGAATGCGTGCCCTACGCCCGCTATGGTGAAACGCTGGCCTCGGTGGCGGCACAGATCGAAGCTCTGGGCAATGTGACCGACCGCGCGCAACTGGCCGATGTCCTGCCCGCCGGGGCCGCGCGTAACGCGGTGGACTGCGCGCTTTGGGATCTTGAGGCGAAATCCACCGGGCGCCGGGTCTGGCAACTGGCCGGCCTGCCCCGCCCGGGCCCCGAGATTACCGCCTATACCCTGTCACTCGATACGCCTGAAAACATGCGAGCGGCGGCGGCCCGGCATCGCCACCGGCCCCTGCTCAAGATCAAACTGGGCACGCCCGACGATATGGCGCGCCTGCAGGCGGTCCGCGAAGGCGCCCCCGATGCCCGCATTATCGTCGATGCCAACGAAGGCTGGAACGCCGAGGTCTACAGCGATCTGGCCCCGCATCTTCTGCGCCTTGGCGTGGCGCTGGTCGAACAGCCGTTGCCGGCCGGCGATGACGACCTTCTGGCCGAAATCGCCCGCCCGCTTCCGGTCTGCGCCGATGAGGCCGCGCATGATCGCGCCTCGCTGCCGGATCTGCGCGGCAAATACGACGTGGTGAACATCAAACTGGACAAGACTGGTGGCCTGACCGAGGCCTTGGCCCTGAAATCCGCCGCCCTCGCCGAGGGCTACGGCGTGATGGTCGGCTGCATGGTGGGCACCTCTCTGGCGATGGCGCCCGCGGTTCTGGTTGCGCAGGGCGCGCTGGTAACAGACCTTGACGGCCCGCTTCTTCTGGCCGAAGACCGCGGCACACCGCTGAAATTCGATGACGCCGGGGTGCATCCGCCACAGGCGGCACTCTGGGGATAGGAGAGACAAGATGAGCCGCACAGTTTTCGTGAACGGAGAGTATCTGCCCGAAGAGGAGGCGAAGGTTTCAATATTCGACCGCGGTTTCCTTTTTGCCGATGGCGTCTATGAGGTCACGTCGGTGATCGGCGGCAAACTTCTGGATTTCGCCGGCCACGCCAAAAGGCTCGCCCGCTCCCTGTCCGAGCTTGAGATGGACAGCCCCGTCACCGAGGACGAACTGCTGGCGATCCACCGCGAACTTGTTTCGGTCAATGAGATCGACGAGGGGCTCGTCTATCTTCAGATCACCCGCGGCGCCGCCGACCGCGATTTTGCCTATCCCAAGGATACCGCCCCGACCATCGTGCTGTTCACACAGGCCAAACCGGGCCTGCGCGACAATCCGGCCGCCTCGGTCGGGCTCAAGGTCATCTCGATCGAAGATCAGCGCTGGGCCCGGCGCGACATCAAGACCGTTCAGCTGCTTTATCCCTCGATGGGCAAAATGGCGGCAAAAAAGGCGGGCGCCGACGACGCCTGGCTGGTCGAAGACGGCCATGTCACCGAAGGCACCTCAAACAACGCCTATATCGTCAAGGGCGGCAAAATCATCACCCGCGAATTGTCCAGCGATATTCTGCATGGCATCACCCGCGCCGCCGTCCTGCGCTTTGCCAAAGAGGCGCAGATGGTGGTTGAAGAACGCCCCTTCACGATCGAAGAGGCCAAACAGGCGGATGAGGCATTTATCACCTCGGCCTCAACTTTCGTGATGCCTGTGGTCAGCATCGACGAAACCCCGCTGGGCGATGGCGCCCCGGGCCCGGTTGCCCGGCGCCTGCGCGAGATTTATCTCGACGAAAGTCTTAAAACCGCCATCTGACTTCCATTTGGCAAAAATATCCAGATCCCGGCTCAGGGCCCGCCGCCGCCTTATGGATGGCGCGCCCGGGCCTAACCGTGGCTGGTCTTGAACGCCTCTTTCTGCGCCTCGGTGGCTTCGGTCTGGTATTTGTCCTTCCACTCCGAATAGGGCATGCCATAGACCGCCTCGCGGCCCTCATCCTTGGTCATCTCGATGCCACGTTCGGCGGCCGCTTCCTGATACCAGCGGGACAGGCAGTTGCGACAAAACCCGCCAAGGTTCATCAGATCGATGTTCTGAACATCCGTGCGCGCGGCAAGGTGGTCGCGCAGCCTGCGGAAGGCGGCGGCCTCAAGTTCGGTTCGGGTCTGCTCATCCATGGGAAATCTCCTTTGTCTCAAGGTGCAACTCGCGCCGCACTTCGTCAAGGATCGGCGCAAGCCGCTCGGCCCAGGCGGCCTGTCCGGCCGCATCGGCGATCAGATCGTGGCGCAGCTCGATCAACGCGTTCTGGCGGCCGCAGCGCAGGGCGTGGCGGTCGATCGCATCGCCCGGCAGATGGCCCATATAGGGCTCGTTATCGCCGACGGTCAGATCGCTCTCGCGGTAAAGGCGCCTGAGCAGAGGATCGGCAAAGCGCCGGTCCGCCGCCGATAGAATGCCGATCTGCCATGGGCGCGGCGCGCCTGCGCGCAGGCGCGGTGTAAAGCTGTGGATCGCCACGATGATCGGATCGCGCCGCCGGGCCGCCAGCGCGGCATAGGCCTCATGGTAGGGGCGGTAATAGGCGTTCAGCCGCCGCTCCCGCTCGGCTGGGCCGATATGACGGTTTTGCGGGATGATCGTGCCGTCATAAAGCTTCATGATCAGCGTCGGGTCATCTTCGCCGCGATTGGGATCGATCACCAGCCGCGAAAACCGCGAGGCGATGACCGGCGCGTTCAGAAGCTCTCCCAGACGCAGCGAGACGCCTTCGGCGCCAATGTCATAGGCGATATGGCGGCCCATCTCGGCCTCTGGCAGCCCCAGAGAGCCGCCGCCGATTTCTGGCGGCACCCGGTTGGAGGCGTGATCACAGGCGATCAGCCACGGGCCCTCGCGCTCGGCGCCGGTAATCTTGAACGGGGTATCTGTCATCGAGCCGTGTTCTTTGTGATATCGCCCGTGCCTAGACCAGCTTTGAGACGAGCGCCAGTTGTCAGTTGCTGTAAATTCGGCCATATGGAATGTGACCGCTAACATAAGCAGAAAAACAGATAGGATAGAGGTATGAGACGCCTCCGCAATGTCAAGATCGTGGCCACTCTGGGTCCCGCTTCCAATGATTACGATACCATCCGCGCGCTTTTCGAGGCCGGAGCCGATGTTTTCCGACTGAATATGTCGCATGGCGGCCATGACGAAATCCGCGAAAGGCACCGGATCATCCGTCAGGTCGAAACCGATATGGGCCGCCCGATTGCCATTCTGGCCGATCTTCAGGGCCCGAAACTCAGGGTCGGGGCCTTTGCCAGCGAAGAGGAAGAACTGGTCCCCGGACAGAGCTTTCGTCTCGATCTGAGCGACAAAAAGGGCGATTCCAGTCGCGTGCAATTGCCGCATCCCGAGATTTTCGCAGCGCTGGAAGTCGGCTCCACCCTTTTGGTGAACGATGGAAAGATCCGTCTCAAGGTCGAAGACTGCGGCGCCGATTATGCCAATTGTACGGTCGTCGTGGGCGGCACGATTTCCAACCGCAAGGGTGTGAACGTGCCCGATGTGGTTCTGCCGTTGAATGCGCTGTCGGAAAAGGACCGCGCGGATCTTGAGTTTGTTTGCGAGCTGGGCGTTGACTGGCTGGCGCTGTCTTTCGTTCAGCGCGCCGAAGATGTGGAGGAGGCGCGGGTCCTGACCAAGGGCCGGGCGGCGATCATGTCGAAAATCGAAAAACCCGCCGCAGTAAAATCTTTTGACGAAATTCTCAAAGTGTCCGACGGGATCATGGTTGCGCGCGGCGATCTGGGGGTCGAGCTTCCGGTTCAGAATGTGCCGCCGATCCAGAAACGCCTTGTGCGCGGGTGCCGCGCCGCTGCCAAGCCGGTGATCGTGGCCACCCAGATGCTGGAAAGCATGATCGAAAGCCCGATGCCCACCCGGGCCGAGGTGTCCGATGTCGCGGCCGCGATCTATGAAGGGACCGATGCCGTCATGCTGTCGGCGGAATCGGCGGCGGGCAATTACCCGGTCGAGGCGGTCAGGACGATGGACGCGGTCGCCCGCGAAGTGGAATCCGACCCCACCTATCGCGAGGTGATCGAAGCCTCGCGCGCCGGCAAAAAGGCCACCGTGGCTGATGGTATCGTTTCGGCGGCGCGGGAAATTGCCGAAACCACGGATATCAAGGCGATCTGCTGTTTTTCGCAGTCGGGAACAACCGCGCTTTTGGTGGCGCGCGAACGCCCACGGGTGCCGATCATCGGCATGACGGCGATCCAGAACACCGCGCGGCGGCTTTGTCTTTCTTGGGGTCTGCACTGTGTGATGACAGGCGAGGTCGCGCGCTTTAAGATGGCGGTCGTGAATGCGGTCCGGGCGGCACGCGAAGGCGGTTTTGCCGATGCCACCGACCAGATCGTTGTGACCGCCGGGGTTCCCTTCAATCAGCCCGGAACGACGAACATCCTCAGGGTGGCGCCCTGCGAAGAGCGCCTGATTTACAAAAGCGAACCCGAATAGGAGAAAAATGGCGACAGATATCTTCCTTGTCACGGGATTGCTGATCGCCGTTTTCGCGATACCCGCCGCGGTGGGCGCCTTTGTCGATGGACGTGCGCCGCGCGCCTCGGCCATCCTTCTTGTGCTGGCCGGCGGGCTGGTTCTCTATGCGATGGATCGCAAGCCGGGCGGCTATACTCTGCGCGATATTCCCTATGCTGTTCTGCGCGTGGCGGCGGAAATCATTCGCTGACCCGCGGCTTTTGCCACTGCGCGGCAACTGGGGTCTTGTCATGCTGCCATATGACGCGTATACGGCGCGCCTCAACCCCGTGCGTCCGGCCTAAGTGGCATGCCGAGTCGCGCGATAACCGCTTCGAACAGACGAGGAGACGGAAATGCCCAAGATGAAGACCAAATCGAGCGCCAAGAAGCGCTTTAAGGTCACTGCGACCGGCAAGGTCCTTTCGGCACAGGCTGGCAAACGGCACGGTATGATCAAACGGACGAAGAAGTTCATCCGTGATGCGCGTGGCACCACCACGCTTTCCGCTCCTGACGCGAAAATCGTCAAGAGCTACATGCCCTACGACCGTTAAGGAGACCTGATATGTCGAGAGTTACCAGCGGCAAGGTTACCCACGCCCGCCACAAGAAGGTCGTCAAAGCCGCCAAAGGCTATTACGGCCGTCGCAAGAACACCTTCAAGACCGCCACTCAGGCCGTCGACAAGGCAAATCAATACGCAACCCGTGACCGCAAACAGCGCAAGCGCAATTTCCGCGCACTGTGGATCCAGCGGATCAACGCCGCCGTTCGCGGCCATGATGAGGCGCTGACATACAGCCGTTTCATCAATGGTCTGGCGCTGGCCGGTGTCGAGGTTGACCGCAAGGTTCTGGCCGATCTGGCCGTACATGAGCCCGAGGCATTCGGGGCCATCGTTGAAAAAGCGAAGGCCGCGCTCGCGTAAACCCCAAAGCGGGTTAAACTTACAGGGAAGCCGCGGACCTTTGGGTCTCGCGGCTTCTTTTGTTTTGGGGTGGGCGGCCCTGCCGCCGTACCCGCCGTCCCTTCGGGGGCCTTGAACTGAACGACGCCTGTGATAGCAGGATGCAAACTGATCCAAGGGGTCCACGATGGACGATCTGCGAGAGAAATATTTGGCCGCGATTTCAGGCGCCGGTGACGAAGCCACGCTGGAAGATCTGCGGGTTCAGGCCGTGGGCAAAAAGGGCGAGGTCAGTCTGAAGATGCGCGAGCTGGGCCGGATGAGCCCTGAAGAGCGTCAGGTCGCCGGCCCGGCGCTGAATGCCCTGAAGGACGAGATCAACTCGGCGCTTGCCGCCAAAAAGGCCGCTCTGGCGGATGCCGCGCTTGACGAGCGGCTGCGCAGCGAATGGCTGGATGTGACCTTGCCGGGGCGTCGCCGCCCGATGGGCACGATCCACCCGATCAGTCAGGTCACCGATGAGGTGACGGCGATTTTCGCCGATATGGGGTTTTCGGTGGCCGAAGGGCCGCAGATCGACAGCGACTGGTATAATTTCGACGCACTGAACATCCCCGGCCACCATCCCGCGCGGGCCGAGATGGATACCTTCTATATGGCCCGGGCCGAGGGCGATAATCGCCCGCCCAACGTCTTGCGCACCCATACCAGCCCGGTGCAAATCCGCTCGATGGAGGCGCATGGCGCGCCCATCCGCATCATCGCGCCGGGGCGGGTTTATCGCGCCGATTATGACCAGACCCATACGCCGATGTTCCATCAGGTCGAAGGTCTGGCGGTGGACAAGGATATCTCGATGGCCAACCTCAAATGGTGCCTTGAGGAATTCGTAAAGGCGTTTTTTGAGGTCGAGGGGGTCGAGCTGCGCTTTCGCGCCTCGCATTTTCCCTTTACCGAACCCTCGGCCGAGGTCGATATCCGCTGTTCGTGGGAGGGCGGAACGCTGAAAGTGGGCGAAGGCGACGACTGGCTGGAGATTCTGGGCTCGGGCATGGTG
>JASBSV010000062.1 GCA_030148745.1 Paracoccaceae bacterium | reverse complement strand
CCGGTCTTGATCTGCCCGCAATTGGTGGCCACGGCCAGATCGGCGATGGTGGCATCCTCGGTCTCGCCCGAGCGGTGGCTCATCACACAGGTCATGCGCGCGCGCTGGGCCATCGATACCGCCTCCAGCGTTTCGCTCAGCGTGCCGATCTGATTGACCTTCACCAACAAAGAATTGCCCGCCCCGCGCGCGATCCCCTCGGCCAGACGCTCGGGGTTGGTAACGAAAAGATCGTCGCCCACCAGCTGCACCTTATCGCCCATGGCCTGCGTCAGGGCGACCCAGCCGTCCCAGTCATCCTCGCTGCAGCCATCTTCGATCGACAGGATCGGATAATCGGCAACCAGCGCCTGCAGATAGGCGACATTTTCTTCCGGTGTCAGGCTCTTGTCCTCACCGGCCAGAACATATTTTCCATCCCTGAAATATTCAGTCGCGGCACAATCCAGTGCCAGCATCACGTCATCGCCGGGCCGATAGCCCGCTTTTTCGACCGAGCGCAGGATGAAATCCAGCGCATCGCGGGTCGAGGAAAGATCAGGTGCAAAACCGCCCTCATCGCCGATCCCCGTCGACAGACCCGCGGCCGACAATTCCCCCTTCAGCGTGTGAAAGATCTCCGATCCCACGCGCACCGCTTCGCGGATGTTCCCGGCCCCCACCGGCATGATCATGAACTCCTGAATGTCGATGGGGTTATCGGCATGCTCACCGCCATTGATGATATTCATCATCGGCACCGGCAGAACCCGCGCCGCAGTGCCGCCGACATAGCGATACAAAGGCTGGATCGTGCTGTCAGCCGCCGCCTTGGCCGTGGCCAGAGACACCCCAAGGATCGCATTGGCGCCCAGCCGCGCCTTATTGGGGGTCCCGTCCAGCTCGCACATGGCCGCATCGATGGCCTCCTGCTCGGTGGCGTCAAAGCCCAGCACCACATCGGCGATCTCGCCATTGACCGCATCGACGGCGCCCAGAACGCCCTTGCCCTTGTAACGCGCCTTGTCGCCGTCGCGCCGCTCGACCGCTTCATAGGCCCCGGTCGAGGCGCCCGAGGGCACCGCCGCGCGGCCCATCGTACCATCTTCCAGCGTTACATCCACCTCGATCGTCGGGTTGCCCCGGCTGTCCAGAATTTCGCGGGCGTGAATGTCGATGATCGTGCTCATGATGGCGGCCTTTCGGGCAAATGAGATTCGTCCCGCTCTTACCAGTTCCGGGGCGCGGGGTGAACCAGCTATGTTAGCGGTAACATCACGCCCCGATCCCCGTGCTAATTCTTCTTTGAACAAATACTCGCGCCGCAGGCCGCGCCCGCAGGGCGCTCTGAACCCGGCCCGCCGGCTAAAGCGTCTCGCGTTTAACTTGAGAGATTCAGCATCACTTAATGCGTTGAAATCTTGGATTTCAGGCAGCGTTAAGTGATTCAGGTTTAACGCGAAACGCTCTAAAGCGCCGCGCTTATTTCTTGCGGATCGGAACCCCGTAAAGCTCCAGCCGGTGCCCCTTGAGCCGATAGCCCAGCTTTTCGGCGATGCGCTCCTGCAGGGCCTCGATCTCGGTGTCGACAAATTCGATCACCTCGCCCGAATTCATATCGATCAGGTGATCGTGGTGGTCGCGCTCGGCATCCTCATAGCGCGCGCGCCCGTCGCCGAACTCATGCTTTTCCAATATCCCCGATTCCTCGAACAGTTTCACCGTCCGGTAGACCGTGGCGATCGAAATGCGCGGATCGCGCAGCGTCGCGCGGGCATAAAGCTCCTCGACATCGGGGTGATCGTCGGAATGCTCCAGAACATCGGCAATGGTGCGGCGCTGCTCGGTCATCCGCAGCCCCTTGATCTCACAGCGCGAGATTATCTTGTCCGGCATCGCCATTGCCTGCCTTTGCTCCACATTCATCCGGCCCCGGTCTAGGCGATCCTCAGACCGCATTCCAGACCCCAAAGCGTCGGGTCAGAACCATTTTAGCCAGCGAAAAAGGATCAGCAACCCCGCCGCCAGCGCCAGCATCGACAGCGCCACCACCATGAAGGCCCCTGGCCAGCTGACCCCGGGCAGGCCGGCCACATTCATGCCAAAGACCCCGGTCAGAAATCCCAGCGGCAGGAAAATCGCCGCGACGATCGACAGGATATTGCTGTTACGGCTCGCCTTTGCCGCATGCAGCCCCTCAAGATAGTCCTGAAGCGTGCTCAGCCGCTCGCGCAGCGCATCCAGCTCTTCGTCGCTGCGCGCAGTGCTGTTGGCACTTTGCGAGATCCTTGCCCGCGTCTCGGGGTCGATCAGCGGGCTGTCCAGCCCGGCCAGCCGCGCCAGCGCCTCGCGTTGCGGCTCGACATAGCGGCTCAGGCGGATGATCTTGACCCGCATCAGCGCCAGCGCGTCGCGTTCAGGCGCCTGACCTGCGTCAAACACCGCCTCTTCCAGCGCCTCGGTGGCCTGCCCGGTCTCAAGCGAGACGGTTTCGATCCGGTCGGTCAGACCCTCGATCAGATCGGCCAGAAACGCCCCCGGACGGGCCGGCAGCCGCCCCTCTTCCCCGGCCTTCTGCCTAAGCGCATCAATGGCAAAGACCTTGCGCTTGCGGGCGCTGACGATCAGATCGCCGGTGACCCAGAGCCTGAGCGAGATCATATCCTCGGTGCTCTGGCCGGGGTTCAGGTTGACCCCCCGCAGCGTCAGCAAAATACCTTCGCCCAGAAGATCGGCGCGCGGGCGCGCCTCGGCCAGGGTCAGGCCCGCCGCGACGGGTTTGTCCAGATGCCGCGCCGCCCAGTCGGGCAGCCCCGGATCGGCCAGATCCAGATGCAGCCAGCGCCAGCGCGCCCCGGCGCCGGGGGCCGGCGCGCTGTCGGGGGCCGGGCGGGCGCTGCCGTCTTCAAGGATGTCAAAGGCGGCGACGGGGGCAAGCGCCTGAGTCATTACACCAGCTCGGGCTCGCGGCTGGCACGGCGCGCCAGAGGCGCCACTGTCAGCCCCTGAACGATGATCGAAAACAGCACCACAACATAGGTGGCGGTCAGGATCAGCGGCTTCCATTCACCCGCCGGCAGCGACAGCGCCAGCGCCACCGATATCCCGCCTTTAAGACCGCCCCATGTCATCACCGGGATCACCCCGGGCGAAAACGTGCGGAACGGGCGCAACAGCAGCACCGGCACCGCCACCGCCACCAGCCGCCCGATCAGCGCCAGCGCGATCGCCAGCACTCCGGCCAGCAGCGTGTCCAGCGAAAAGGCCACGGCAAAGACCTCAAAACCGATCATCAGGAACAGCACCGCATTAAGGATTTCGTCGATCAGCTTCCAGAAAGCCTCGACATAATTGCGGGTCTCTTCGGACATCCCGTGGCGCGTGCCCACCTCGCCGATCAAAAGCCCGGCGCAGACCGCCATGATCGGCGCCGAGACATGCAAGGCCACGGCAAGCTCATAACCCCCGAAGGCAAGGCCAAGCGTGATCAGAACCTCAAGCGAATAATCGTCGATCCGCCGCATCACCCGAAAGGTCAGCCAGCCCAGCGCAAGCCCCAGAACCGCGCCGCCCACCGCCTCCTGCACAAACAGGCGCAGCGCCCCCAGCCAGGGCGAGCTCGTGCTTTCGCCGCCCGGAAAGGCCAGCCCGATCAGCACCAGAAACACCACATAGCCCACGCCGTCGTTGAACAGGCTTTCACCGGCGATCTTGGTTTCCAGCGATTTTCGAAGATCGGCCGCCCGCAGCACCCCCAGAACCGCCACCGGATCGGTGGGCGAGATCAGCGCGCCAAAGACCAGCGCCACCAGAATAGGCATCCCCGTCACCCAGGAAAATCCGACCCCCACAACCACCGTCGACAGGGCAACCCCCAGCGTCGCCATCAGAAAAACCAGCCGCCATTCGCGCATCAGATCGGTGGTTTTCACATGCAGCGCCCCGGCAAACAGCAAAAGCCCAAGCATACCTTCCAGCAGCGCCTTGGAAAATTCGATGCTCTCGACCTGCGTCTTGACCGCATCGGCCATCCCCAACGCGGGCATTAGCGCATCGAGCCCCATGACCGCCAGCGAGGCCATAAGCGCCACGATCAGAATGCCGATCGAAGCGGGAAGTTTCAAAAAGAGATAATTGATCGCGCCAAAAGCCCCGGCCAGAACAATCAGAAGAGAAGTAATTTGCAGTAAAGTCATGGCAGAGCCCCTGTTTTGACGCCCTGCCTAACACGCGCCGGCTGTTTTCGAAATATTGTTTCGACCGGCCTTGCCCGCCCCCGCCGCCACATTTTGAAGCATCCCCGCGCCGCGGATCTGCCCCATGCTGCGCGTCAGGTCCCGCAAAAGGTCGCGCTGATCTCTTCTTCCGGCCGGGGGGCGGCGCGCAGATCATCATATTGGGCCGCAGGCTCAAAAGGGCCCGCCAGTGCCGCGGTCAGCCGCTCAAATAGCGAAAAATCGCCCGCCACCGCCGCTGCAATCGCCGCCTCGATCCGGTGATTGCGCGCAATGAGGGCGGGGTTGGCGCGGCGCATCAGCGCCTCGCATTCGTCCCACCCGCCCGGCTCGCGCGCCAGCCGCGCCCGCCAGCCGTCCTGCCATGCGGCAAAGGCGTCGCTCTGCAGAAAAGGCTCATCGGCCTTGTCATCACTCAGCCCGCGAAAGCTGTTGGTGAAATCGGCGCCGTGCTGCGCCATCTTGTCCAGCAAATCGCCGATCAGCGCCGCATCGCCCTCTTCGGGCAGGCTTAGCCCCAGCTTGGCGCGAAACCGCGCCAGCCATGCCGCCTCAAAGGCCGGGGCAAACCCCTCGATCGCGCGGCTGGCCTCAGCCACGGCCTGCTCCTGATCCTCGCCGATCAGCGGCACCAATGCGCTGGCAAGCTGGGCCATGTTCCAATAGGCCATCTGCGGCTGGCGGCCATAGGCATAACGCCCCCCGCGATCGATCGAGGAAAAGACCCGCGCCGGATCATAACCGTCCATGAAGGCGCAGGGCCCGTAATCGATGGTCTCGCCCGCGATATGGGCATTATCGGTGTTCATCACCCCGTGAATGAAACCGATGCTCATCCAATGGGCCACCAGCGCCGCCTGCCGCGCCGCCGCCTGTTCCAGCAGCTCCAGCGCCCCGCCGGCGCCGGGATAATGGCGCGCGATCACATGGGCGCAAAGCGCCTCAAGCGCTTCCTTGTCGCCGCGCGCGGCAAAATACTGAAACGTGCCCACCCGGATATGGCTCGAAGCCACGCGCGTCAAAACCGCGCCGGGCAGGGCGCTTTCACGAAACACCTGCTCGCCGGTGGCCACCGCCGCCAGCGCCCGTGTCGTCGGCACGCCCAAAGCATGCATCGCTTCCGAGACGATATATTCGCGCAGAACCGGACCCAGCCATGCCCGCCCGTCGCCCATCCGGCTATAGGGCGTCGGCCCCGCGCCCTTCAGCTGCAGATCAAACCGCGCGCCCTCCGGCGTCACGATCTCACCCAGCAAAATCGCCCGCCCGTCGCCCAGCTGCGGCGACCAGCCGCCGAACTGATGTCCGGCATAGGCCTGCGCCAAAGGCTCCGCGCCGGGCGGCACGCTGTTACCGGCCAGAACGGCCACCCCCTGGGGCGCGGCCAGCTGCTCAGGATCGAGCCCCAAGTCCCGCGCCAGCGCCCGGTTCAGAGCAATCAGACGCGGCGCCGCCACCGGGGTTGCGGAAAGGCGGCTGAAAAACCGCCCCGGCAGGCGGCCATAGGAATTGTCGAAACGGATGTTCAGACCCATGATCCCCAACCTAAGGCCGCGCCGCCGCCGATACCAGTGCGGGCCCCTTCCATTTGGCTCAAATATCCCCGCCGGAGGCATCCGCGGCTCACAGCCGGGCGATCCTTTCGGTCAGAAGCGCGAAAAACCCATCCGCGTCCAGATCGCCCATGAAAGTGGCATTGGCCGGCCGGTCGGTGACCCCCCACCAGTCGGCAACCGTCATTCCCATGGTCAGCTCCGAGGTGGTCTCGATCTCGACATTGATAAAGCGCCCGCTGAAAAGCTCCGGGCGGATCAGATAGGCGATGACGCAAGGGTCATGCAGCGGGGCGCCGGGCGAGCCGTATTTTTCCTTGTCGAAACGTTCAAAGAAATCGGTCCATTCGGCAACCATACGCCCGGGATGCGTGCCAAGGGCGCGAAACGCCTCGACCCGGGGGGCGGTGACCAGCGCCTTATGGGTGACATCGAGTGGCATCACCGTGATCGGCGCACCCGAGGCAAAGACCGCCGCCGCCGCATGGGGGTCGACATAGATGTTGAACTCGGCCGTCGGGGTGATGTTTCCGACCTGAAAATAAGCCCCGCCCATCAGCACGATCTCGCGGATGCGCGGGGCGATGTCGGGCGCTTTGGCAAGGGCGGTGGCGATATTGGTCAGCGGCCCCAAGGGGCAGAGCGTGACCGTGCCCGCAGGCTCAGCGCGCAGGGTGTCGATGATGAAATCCACAGCATGGCCCGGCGCCAGCGGCATTTTCGGATCGGGCAGCACCGGGCCGTCAAGGCCGGTCTTGCCATGAACATGCTCGGCCGTGACAAGGGGCCGGCGCAGCGGCGCCTCGCAGCCGGCGTAAACCGGCGTCTGCGGCGCCCCGGCCAGCTCGCAGACGATGCGTGCGTTTTTCTGGGTCAGCGCCAGCGGCACATTGCCGGCAACCGCCGTGATACCCAGAACCTCGATCTCTTGCGGCGAGGCGAGTGCCAGCAGGATGGCGACGGCATCGTCCTGTCCGGGGTCGGTGTCGATGATGATCTTGCGGGGCGGCATGGGGCGGTCCTTTTTTGGCTCAGAGTGATGGCGCGGCGCGCCAAAGTAAAGTGCCGCGCGGGCCGAAACGGCGCGCTGTGAGTATTTGAGCAAAGAAGAAAACCGAAGGGAGCCGCTGGGGCGGCAAATAAAAAGGCCGGCGGCCCGGTGAGGGGCCGCCGGCATCGGGTTTTCGGGGGCGCCGGTGTTACTGGTCGAAATCGACTTCCTGAATGATTTTCAGAGCTTGGGGGCGCAGGCGCGCCAGTTTCATCAGATTGGCGTCATCGGCGGTGAAGCTGCCCCATGAGGCGACCAGATCGCTGGGTTTGGTGCCCGGGGCGACGGGATATTCGTTGTTGATCTGGGCGTAGATCTGTTGCCCTTCGGGGGAGGCCAGAAATTCGATCAGCTTCTTGGCGTTTTCGCGGTTGGGGGCGGCTTTGGTCATTGCCACGCCGGAGACATTCACATGGGTGCCGCCGTTTTCGAAAGTGGGGAAGATGATGCGCACGCTGTCGGCCCAGGCCTTCTGGTCGGGATCTTTCAGCATCAGCCCCATGTAATAGGTGTTGCCGATCGAGATATCGCATTCGCCGGCATAGATCGCCTTGACCTGAGCGCGGTCGTTGCCCTGAGGTTTGCGTGCAAGATTGGCCTTGAGCCCGGTGAGCCATTTCTTGGCCCCTTCCACGCCGTGGTGATAGATCATCGCCGCTGTCAGGGCGACGTTATAGGCATGGGTACCCGAGCGGGTGCAGATCCGGCCTTTCCATTTGGGATCGGTCAGCGCCTCATAGGTGGTCACTTCGCCATCCTTGACGCGGGTCTTGGAGGCATAGACGATGCGCGCGCGGGTCGACAGAGCATACCACTGGCCGTCAGGGTCGCGCAGCGAGGCGGGCACATGCGCCTTGAGGCTGTCCGAGATCACCGGCTGGGTCAGCCCGGCATCGACGATCGCTGCAAGGCGCGAGATATCCACCGTCAGCACCACATCGGCGGGAGAGCGTTTGCCTTCGGCCTTCAGCCGTTCGACCATGCCTTTGTTGAGAAAGACCGTGTTCACCTTGATCCCGGTCTTTTCGGTGAAGGCTTCGGTCAGCGGCGCGATCAGTTCGGGCTGGCGGTAGGAATAGATATTGACCTCGGCGGCCAGGGCGGGCGTTGCGGTGGCCAGGGCGGTCAGGGCGAATAGCGATTGGCGCAGCATCATGCTCTCCGTTGATTTGAATACGGGCGCCGTTAAACCTGAGTCTTTTGGTCAGGTCAATACCTGATCAAGTTAGTCGGAAATATTTTGCCCGCTGCTTCCCACCCGCCCGGCGGCGCTTTTTTCCGCGTCCTTTGCCTGATCCCAGAGGCGGTCCATTTCATCAAGGGTGCTGCCCTCCGGGCGGCGCCCGCTCCGGGCCAGAGCGGTTTCGATATATTCAAACCGGCGGGTGAATTTGGCATTGGCCGCGCGCAGGGCTGCTTCGGGGTCGATCTGAAGATGGCGGGCCAGATTGGCCATCACAAAGAGAAGATCGCCCATCTCCTCGACCTGTTCGGCATGGCTCAGGCGCGTGCGGGCCTGCGCCAGTTCGGCCGCCTCTTCGGTGATCTTGTCCAGAACCTGATCGACATGCGGCCAGTCAAAGCCGACGCGGGCGGCGCGTTTTTGCAATTTGAGCGCGCGGGTCAGGGCGGGCAGGCCCATTGCCACCCCGTCCAGCGTGCCCTGCTGGGCGCGCGCGCCGCGTTCGCGCGCCTTGATCGCCTCCCAATCCTCGGTCTGTTGTTCGGCGCTCTTGTCGCGGCTTTCATCGCCGAAGACATGCGGATGGCGCGCGACCATCTTGTCGCTGATGGCGCGGGTGACGCTGTCAAAGGTGAAATGGCCCGCCTCTTCGCCAATGGCGGTGTGATAGACGGTCTGCAACAGAAGATCGCCCAATTCGCCTTCGAGATCGGCCATATCGCCGCGTTCGATGGCATCGGCCACCTCATAGGCCTCTTCGATGGTATAGGGCGCGATGGTCTCGAAACTTTGTTCGATGTCCCACGGGCAGCCGGTGTCGGGGTCGCGCAGCCGGCGCATGATCTCCAAAAGCCGGGGCATGCCGCCGGCGGGGTCGTGAACATCGATGTCGTTTGTCATTGCGAAGGCTCCGCCGATCTGGGACGTTCCGAGGGATAGAAAGACCAAGGCCAAGGAGCAAGCCCAATGCCAGTGATCAACCGGATTTCGGCCTTTAGCGATGAGATGACCGAATGGCGACGGCATCTGCACCGAAATCCCGAGCTTTTGTTCGACTGCCACAAGACGGCGGGTTTTGTGGTCGAGCGGCTGCGCGAGTTCGGGATCACCGAAATTCACGAAGGCATTGCCACCAGCGGCGTTGTGGCGATCATAGAAGGGCAGGGCGAAGGGCCGGTGATCGGCCTGCGCGCGGATATGGACGCCCTGCCGATAGCCGAGGCGACGGGGGCCGATCATGCCTCGACCGTGCCGGGCAAGATGCATGCCTGCGGCCATGACGGGCACACAACGATGTTGCTGGGTGCGGCCAAGTACCTTGCCGAAACGCGCAATTTTCGCGGCAAGGTGGCGCTGATCTTTCAGCCCGCGGAAGAGGGCGGCGGCGGCGCGGGGGTGATGGTGCAAGAGGGCGTGATGGAGCGTTTTGGCATCGATCAGGTCTATGCGCTGCATAATGCGCCGGGCTTTCCCGAGGGGCATTTTTATACCACGCCGGGGCCGATCATGGCGGCGGTCGATACGTTCGAGATCTTTGTCAAAGGGGTCGGCGGGCATGGCGCGATGCCGCATGAGGCGGTTGATCCCATCGTCGCGGCAGTAGCCATCGTTCAGGCGATCCCGACCATCGTCAGCCGCAACAATTACGCGCTGGACGATCTGGTGATCTCGGTCACTCAGATCCACACGGGCTCGGCCGATAACATCATCCCCGAAGAGGCGTATATCTGCGGCACGGTGCGCACATTCGACCCCGAGGTTCAGGCCATGGTGCAGCGCCGCATGGCCGCGATTGTCGAGGGGCAGGCCGCTGCGTTCGGGGTTGAGGCGCGGCTGGAGTATGAGGTCGGCTATCCGGCCACGGTCAATGACGCCGAAAAGGCCGGCTTTGCCGCCGATGTCGCGCGCGAGATCGCGGGCGAGGCGGCGGTGATCGACAATGCCGGGCGCGAAATGGGGGCCGAGGATTTTTCCTATATGCTGCAAAGCCGCCCGGGCGCCTA
>JASBSV010000061.1 GCA_030148745.1 Paracoccaceae bacterium | reverse complement strand
TGCGGTTTGGCGGCATGACCGCCCAGGCCCTCAACCTCGATCTCGAACTGATCGGCAGCGGCAAAGAAGGCGCCGGGGCGGATCGCGAACTGGCCTACCGGAAAGCCGGGCATATTGTGCATGCCATAGACTTCCTGAATGGCGAATTTTTCCATCAGGCCGTCGTCAACCATTTCGCGCCCGCCGCCGCCGCCTTCTTCGGCGGGCTGAAAGATGACCACGCATGTACCGTCAAAATTACGCGTCTCTGAAAGGTATTTCGCGGCGCCCAGAAGCATCGCAGTATGCCCGTCATGGCCGCAGGCGTGCATCTTGCCCGGCGTTTTGGAGGCGTAATCAAGGCCCGTCGCCTCGAGGATCGGCAGGGCGTCCATATCCGCGCGCAGCCCGATCACCTGCCCCGAGGTATCGGTTTTGCCTTTGATCACCCCGACGACCCCGGTGCGCCCCAATCCGGTGACGACCTCGTCGCAGCCAAACTCTTTCAGTTTGGCCTCGACCAGCGCGCTTGTGCGGTGGGTGTCGAACAGAAGCTCGGGGTTTTCGTGCATGTCACGCCGCCATTGGGTGATCTCGGCGTGCAGTTCGGCAAATCGGTTCTTGATGGGCATAGCTCTCTCCTAGTTGCAGAGATTGTCGACCAGTGCAGAGATGAACTTCTCTCCGGCTTTGAACTGCTCGAGGCTCAGATATTCATTGGGTTGATGGGCCTGTGCGATATTGCCCGGCCCGCAGATGATGGCGGAATAATCGCGCTCCTGAAACTGGCCCGCTTCGGTGCCATAGCTGACGACATCGGCCTGATTGGCGCCTGTAAGGCGCCGCACCAGCGCCTCGGCGGGGCCATCCTGTTCGGGTTTGAGGGGCGGCACACTGAAATAGCGCTCGGCCGTGATGCCGGTGTCGGGGTGGATTGCCTGCATCTGCGCCTCGATCCGGGCGATCTGCTTGCGCATCCGGGCCTCCCATTCGGCAAGATCCTCACTTGGGACGCAGCGGAAATCCAATCCAAAGCGGCAATCCTTGGCGGTGATATTATGCGCCGTGCCGCCCGATATGGTGCCCACGTGAACCGTGGTCCAGGGCGGGGTGAAGATTGCGTCCTGGGGCGCCGGTTGCCGCGCCTGATTTTCCGCGTTCATCCGGTTCGCCCATTCGATCAGCTTGGCGCCGAACATGATCGCGTTGACCCCTGTGTGCATCAGCGATGAATGCACCTCATAACCTTTGACATGGATGTGAAACCCGGTGCCGCCCTTGTGGCCTGATACTGGCTTCATCATCGACGGCTCGCCCACCACGACGGCGGCGGCACGTGGCAGGCCGGCGTCGGTGACCATCCGCTCGATCATCGGCGGGGCGCCGACGCAGCCAACCTCTTCGTCATAGGAAAGCGCGATCTGCAGGGGGCGCCTGACGCCGCGCTCCAGCGCCAGAGGGACCGCCGCCAGCGCCAGCGCGTCAAATCCCTTCATGTCACAGGTGCCGCGGCCATAAAGCCGGCCGTCCTTTTCAACCACGCTGAACGGATCGGTATCCCAGGCCTGACCGTCAACCGGAACGACATCGGTATGCCCCGAAAGGATAACGCCGCCTTCGACCTCAGGTCCGACATTGGCGTAAAGCGCCGCCTTGTTGCCTTCGGCGTTATAGACCCGCCTGGCCTGAACGCCGAAACCCGCCAGATAGTCTTCGACCCAGTCGATCAGATCGAGGTTGCTGTCGCGGCTGACCGTCGGGAAACCGACCAGAGCCTCGAGGATGGCGCGCGGCGATGCCGGCTGGCGCATAATAATCTCCTGACGGGAATTAAGAATGCCTCGAAACTATGCGGTTCGCCGGCCGCGTCAAGCCTGATCGGGCATTGTCCGGGCAATCACCGAAAAACTGACCAAAAGGTCGACATTATGGTTTGCGCGGCGAAATATTCCTGTTAGCGTTTATGCACCCGGAAATGGCGGCGCTCTCTGCATTTTTCCGGAAATAACAAAAAAACAAGCA
>JASBSV010000053.1 GCA_030148745.1 Paracoccaceae bacterium | reverse complement strand
ATCGATCGGGATAAGACCGATCGGCGCATCTTCGGGGCGGTTCTTGTCAGCGGCAACATAGCCCTTGCCGGTGTCGACGGTCAGTTCCATGAACAGATCGGCGCCATCGTCGAGGTGACAGATCACGTGATCCTTGTTCAGTATCTCGATGCCTGCTGTTTCGGAAATCTCAGCAGCCGTAACCACGCCGGGACCCTTGGCCGAGATCGAAAGACGCTTGGGGCCTTCAACTTCCATACGAACGGCAACGCCTTTGAGGTTCAGGACAATGTCGGTGACATCTTCGCGAACACCTGCAACACTGGAAAACTCGTGCAGAACATTGTCGATCTGCACCGAGGTGATGGCCGCACCCTGAAGCGAGGACATCAGCACGCGGCGCAGCGCGTTGCCCATGGTCAGGCCGAAACCACGCTCAAGCGGTTCGGCGACGACCGTTGCCTGACGCGACGGGTCGTTGCCCGGTTTGACGTCAAGCTGTGTCGGCTTGATAAGTTCAGCCCAGTTCTTGTGGATCATGCGTCCCTCCATTCTTGTCCCGCGCTCATGACCAAAAGCGGGGGACTCCCGAGGTGAAAAAGCGAAAACGAAGTGCGGGGGGAGTCCTGCACTTCGTGGATAATCAGACCCGGCGGCGTTTCGGCGGGCGGCAGCCGTTGTGCGCGATCGGTGTCACGTCACGAATGGACGTGATATTCAGACCGACAGCAGCCAAAGCACGCAATGCGCTTTCGCGGCCCGAACCGGGGCCCTGAACTTCGACCTCGATTGTTTTCACGCCGTGATCCTGTGCCTTCTTGGCGGCATCTTCGGCAGCCATTTGGGCGGCATAAGGCGTCGATTTACGCGAGCCTTTGAAACCCATGGTCCCGGCCGACGACCATGCAATGGCGTTGCCCTGCACGTCCGAGATCAGGATCTTGGTGTTGTTGAACGAGGAATTCACATGAGCAACGCCGGCGGCGATGTTCTTGGAGACCTTCTTTTTGGTGCGTTTGGTATCGCGTGCCATCTATCCAGCCCTCCTTATTTCTTTTTGCCGGCAATGGCCTTTGCGGGGCCTTTGCGGGTGCGTGCGTTGGTGTGCGTGCGCTGACCACGCACCGGAAGGTTGCGGCGATGACGCAGGCCACGATAGCAGCCAAGGTCCATCAGACGCTTGATGTTGATCTGCGTCTCGCGACGCAGGTCGCCCTCGACGGTGTAATTTCCGTCGATATGTTCACGGATGGCCAGAACCTCGGCGTCCGAAAGCTCATTAACACGACGCGATTCGTCGATGTTCACGGCTTCGCAGATCGACTTGGCCGAAGCCGGGCCGATGCCAGTGATATATGTAAGTGCGATAGGGACCCGTTTGTGGGTCGGGATATTGACGCCGGCGATACGTGCCACGTTGTCTTTCCTTTCGTTGCGGTTCCGTAGCGCCGGAACCTTTTTTCACAACCAAAGCCCGAAGGCTGTCAGACCCACGGGCTTGCTTTCCATGTCATTGCGTCCCGAGCCGTCGCGCGGTCATGCAATTGATTCCCCGAAGGGATGGGATGCTTTACGGCCTGTCCGATCTGCCGTCAAGCCGTATAGGTCACAGCGGCAAGGATGAGCGGAGTTTTTTGCGCCCGCGCATCGCTTCTGCGCCGGAATCGCTCAAATCCGCCCGCCGGGTCAGCCTTGATCCAGAATTGCGGCGATCGATGCGCCCACCTCATCCATCGAGGCCAGGCCATCGACGGACTTCAGATTGCCCTTGGCATAATAATACCCGATCAGCGGCGATGTTTGCTTGTAATAGGCCATCAGCCGGGTTTTGAGGCTTTCCTCATTATCGTCGGCGCGGCGCTTCATTTCGGTCGAACCGCAATTGACGCATTTGCCATCGGCGGGCAAAGGCCGGGTCACGTCGTGATAGACCTCGCCGCAGTCGGCGCAGGTAAAGCGCCCGGTGATACGCGCCACAAGCGCATCATCGTCGACCTGCATTTCGATCACATGGTCAAGCTTGGCACCATGCGCCGCCAGCAGTTCACCCAAGGCATCCGCCTGGGCAAGGGTGCGCGGGAAACCGTCAAAGATAAACCCGGCGCCATTATCGCCTTCCAGCCGCTCTTCGATCAGGCCTATGACAATCTCATCTGTGACCAGATTGCCGGCATCCATGACCGCCGCGACTTTCTTTCCCATCTCGGTTCCCGATGTGCGCGCCTCGCGCAGCATGTCACCGGTCGAAAGCTGGATCATTCCCCGTTCATCAACCAACCGTTTGGCCTGCGTACCTTTGCCAGCCCCCGGTGGGCCCAGAAGAATGATATTCATTTACGGCTCGTTCCCTTTTTTCCACGACGCTTCCCACGCAACTGGGATTTTTCGATCAGGCCTTCGTACTGATGGGCCAGCATATGCGACTGCACCTGCTGGATCGTGTCCATCGTGACAGAGACGACGATCAGAACCGAGGTGCCCCCGAAATAGAAGGGGATCGCAAACTGAGCCCGCAGGATCTCGGGCAGAAGGCCGACGCCGGCCAGATAGATCGACCCCAGAAACAGAAGGCGCGCCACGACGTAATCGAGGTATTCGGCGGTTTTCTTGCCCGGGCGGATACCGGGCACAAAGCCGTTCTGGTTCTTGAGGTTGTCGGCAACGTCTTCGGATTTGAAGGCAACGTTGGCGGTGTAGAAATAGGTGAAGAAGATGATCATGCCGGTGAAGAACAGCAGATAAAGCGGCTGGCCCGGCCCGAAATAGGCAAGGATCGTCGACATGATCGGGCCTGTCTGACTGCCCGAGAAGGTGCTGATCGTCGTGGGCAGCAGCAGCAGCGAAGAGGCAAAGATCACCGGGATAACGCCGGCCGGGTTGACCTTGATCGGCAGGTGGCTTGAGCCGCCGTCATAGATCTTCATCCCGACCTGACGGCGCGGGTACTGAATATGGATCTTGCGCAGGGCACGCTCCATAAAGACCACAAAGGCGATGACGCCTATGACCATCAGGATCACACCGATAATCACCGCAGGGCTAAGCGCGCCTGAGCGGCCGCTGGCAAAGAACTGGGCGATGGCGGCGGGAAGTTCGGCCACGATGCCGACAAAGATGATCAGCGAGATACCGTTGCCGATGCCGCGCTGGGTGATCTGCTCGCCCAGCCACATCAGGAACATGGTGCCACCGACCAGCGTAATGACGGTTGCGGCGCGGAAGAACCAGCCGGGATCAGTCACAAGGCCGCCGGCCTCGAGCGAGACAGCAAGCCCATAGGCCTGGAAGGTGGCAAGCAGCACGGTGCCATAGCGCGTGTACTGGTTGATCTTCTTGCGCCCCGCCTCACCCTCTTTCTTGAGCTGTTCAAGCTGCGGGACCATGGCGGTCATCAACTGAACAATGATCGAGGCCGAGATATAGGGCATGATGCCCAGGGCAAATATCCCCATCCGGGCCAGCGCGCCGCCGGTGAACATCGACAGGATACCCCCCAGCCCGTTCTGAGCCTGTTCCATGAAGCTCCTCAGCGCCGTGCCGTCGATTCCGGGCACCGGGATATAGGTGCCCAGCCGGTAGACGATCAGAAGTCCGAGGGTAAAGAGGATACGTTGGCGAAGTTCTGTGGCTTTCCCGAAGGCGCCCCAGCTCATGTTCGCCGCCATTTGCTCTGCTGCAGAAGCCATTTGCGATCCTTGCTCATAAAAGCGCCGCCCTACGGGTTTCCCGTCGGCGGCGCTTGGAAACCAGGTTTATCTAAGCGCCACGGTGGGCGCCCACAACCTCTTATTCTGCGGCTGCCGCTGTTGTGAGCGACCCGCCCGCCTTTTCGACGGCCTCGATAGCGCCTTTGGAAGCGCCGGTGACAACCAGCTTCACCTTGGCCGAGAAATCGCCCTTGGCCAGGATGCGCACGCCATCCAGCTTGCGCCGGACCAGACCGCTTGCAACCAGAGCGTCTTCGGTGATGTCAGCTTTGGTGTCGAGTTTTTTCTCGTCGATGAATTTTTGGACCAGACCCAGGTTCACAACTGCGAATTTCTTGCGGTTGGGCTTGTTGAAGCCGCGCTTGGGAAGGCGCTGATAAAGCGGCATCTGGCCGCCCTCATAACCCTTGATCGCCACACCCGAACGGGATTTCTGACCCTTGATACCACGACCACCGGTCTTACCTGTACCCGAACCGGGGCCACGGCCGATGCGTTTGCGCGATTTTGTCGCGCCCGGATTGTCGCGAAGTTCATTGAGTTTCATGTCGCTATCTCCTTTGCCGGAAGTGACCACCCAGCGACGGGAACGGCCAGACGCGGCGTTTCATATTGAGTCGCGGCCCGCAAAAGCAGGCCACCGGCGGCGTATAGACCCTGTGCCCGACCTGTGCAAGAGGGCAAGCCGCCACCCCACTGAACGTCCCTGAAAAAGCGGAGCGGTGACAGCCGTTTGAGCGCCCGATGACACCCCGGCCAGCTGCCGGATCCACCGCAGAAGGCGGCGCCCCGCCGGGACAAAGTCAAAACGCCCCGGAGTTTTCCTCCGGGGCGTTTCAAAACCTTTCGCAGGATCAGGGCGCCTTAGCCCTTTTCCTCGACGATCTCGACGAGATGCGGGATCGAGTTCACCATGCCGCGAACCGAAGGCGTATCTTCCAGTTCGCGGGTGCGGTGCATCTTGTTCAGGCCCAGACCAACCAGCGTTGCGCGCTGTTTGGCGGGGCGGCGGATCGGCGAGCCGATCTGCTTGACGACGATGGTTTTAGCCATTGTACCGCTCCTTAAGCTTCTGCCGCCGCTGCCTCAGCAGGGGCAGCTTCGGGTTTGGCCAGAATGTCAGCGACCTTTTTTCCACGACGCTGGGCAACCATACGCGGGCTGGCACCTTTGGTCAGGCCGTTAAGCGTGGCGCGGATCATGTTATAGGGGTTCTGCGAGCCGATCGACTTGGCGACGACGTCCTGAACGCCCAACATCTCGAACACAGCGCGCATCGGACCGCCGGCGATGATACCGGTACCTTGCGGCGCGGTGCGCATCACGACCTTGCCGGCGCCGTGGCGCCCTTCCATGTCATGGTGCAGCGTCCGGCCGTCACGCAGCGGCACGCGCATCATCTGACGCTTGGCCTGTTCGGTCGCCTTGCGGATCGCTTCAGGTACTTCCTTGGCCTTACCTTTGCCAAAGCCGACGCGCCCCTTCTGGTCGCCGACAACAACGAGGGCTGCAAAGCCAAAGCGCTTACCACCCTTCACTGTTTTCGACACGCGGTTGATCGCCACGAGACGATCGGCGAACTCTGGGGTTTCATCGCGGTCGCGACGTCCGCCCCGGTTTTGCGGTTCTCTTGCCATTCTCTCGTCTCCTTAGAACTTCAGTCCACCTTCACGGGCAGCGTCGGCCAGGGCCTTGACCTTTCCGTGAAAGAGGAAGCCGCCGCGATCGAAGTAACAATCTTCGACCCCGGCCTTTTTCGCCCGCTCAGCAATAGCCGCGCCAACCTTGGCGGCTGCTTCGACATTGTTCCGGCCGACAACGCCCAGATCCTTCTCGAGAGAAGATGCCGCAGCGAGTGTCTTGCCCTGAACGTCGTCGATCAGCTGAACACTGATGTTCTTGTTCGAGCGGTGGACCGACAGGCGCACGCGGCCTGCGTTGGTTTTCCGCAGTTTGTTCCGAACGCGCAGGCGGCGCTTCAGAAACAGGTTTCTTTTGCTCATAGCCATTGTTGCGTCCTTTACTTCTTCTTGCCTTCCTTGCGGAAGATAAACTCGCCCTTATAGCGGATGCCTTTGCCCTTGTAGGGCTCGGGCTTGCGCCATTCGCGGATGTTGGCCGCGACCTGACCGACGAGTTGCTCATCAGTGCCCTCGATCACGATCTCGGTCACCTTGGGTGCCGTGACGGTGACGCCGGCGGGCACCTCATAGTTGACCTCGTGGCTCAGGCCCAGGCTCAGCTTCAGGGTGTTGCCCTGCATCTGGGCGCGGTAACCGACACCCTGAATCTCAAGCTCTTTCTTGAAGCCTTCCGTCACGCCGGTCACCAGATTGGCAACCATGGTGCGCGACATGCCCCATTGCTGGCGGGCACGCTTGGAGCTTCCGCGCGGTTCAACCGAAACGACATTGTCGTCCACCTTGATGGTGACATCGTCGGTCGCGGTGAAGCTGCGGGTCGCTTTGGGGCCCTTCACTTCGATGGTCTGGCCGGAGACGGTGGCCGAAACCCCCGACGGCAGCTCGACCGGTTTTTTACCAATACGAGACATTACACTCTCCTTAGAAGACCGTGCAGAGCACTTCGCCGCCGACATTGGCGTTCCGTGCATGTGCATCCGACATCACACCCTTGGGGGTGGAGACAATCGATACACCCAGACCCTGACGGACCGAGGGGATATCCTTGACACCCATATAGACGCGGCGGCCGGGCTTGGAGACCCGCTTGAGCTCGCGAATGACGGGGGTGCCGTCGAAATACTTCAGGCTGATCTGGATGGCGGGATGGCCATCCTTGCCCGTGGCGGTTTCATAGCCGCGGATATAGCCTTCGTCGGCCAACACATCGAGAACCCAGGCACGAAGCTTGGATGCCGGCGTCTCGACCGTGGATTTGCCACGCATTTGCGCGTTGCGGATCCGGGTCAGCATATCACCGAGAGGATCATTCATAATTAGCCCTCCTTACCAGCTGGACTTCACGAGCCCGGGGATTTGCCCGGCCGAGCCGAGGTCCCTGAGCGCGATACGGCTGATCTTCAGCTTGCGATAATAGGCGTGCGGACGCCCCGTCAGCTGGCAGCGGTTGTGAAGCCGGGTTGCGGAAGAGTTGCGCGGCAGTTTCGCCAGTTTAAGGCGCGCCTTGAAACGCTCTTCCATCGGCTTCGATTCATCATTTGCGATTTCTTTCAGCGCGGCACGCTTGGCTGCATATTGCTCAACCAGCTTCTGGCGCTTCTTTTCGCGTTCGATCATTGCTTTCTTGGCCATGAGTCGATCCCCTTCAGCTGGTGAACGGCATGTTGAAATGCTTCAACAGTGCCTTTGCTTCGGCGTCATTGGACGCCGTGGTGCAGATGATGATGTCCATGCCCCGCATATCGACGACCTTGTCAAAGTCGATCTCGGGGAACACGATGTGTTCTTTGAGGCCCATTGCATAGTTGCCGCGGCCATCAAAGGACTTGCCCGACACGCCACGAAAGTCGCGAACGCGCGGCATGGCAACCGTGATCAGACGATCAAGGAATTCATACATACGGTCGCCGCGCAGCGTGACCTTGGTGCCAAGCGGCATTTCTTCACGGACGCGGAAACCGGCGATCGATTTCTTGGCCTTGGTGACAACAGCCTTCTGGCCGGCGATCGCTGTCAGATCTTCCTGAGCGGCTTTCACCTTTTTGGTGTCCTTGACAGCATCGCCAACACCCATGTTCAGGACGATCTTGTCCAGACGCGGGATCTGCATGTCGTTCTTATAGCCGAACTCTTCCTTCATGGCGGCACGGATGCTGCCCTGATAGGCCGTTTTCAGGCGCGGTGTGTAATTTGCGGTGTCCAGCATCAGATCGCGTCCCCCGTGGTCTTGGCGAAACGCACCTTCTTGTCATCTTCCATGCGGAAGCCGACGCGCGTAGCTTTGCCATTTTTGTCCAGAAGCGCCAGATTGCTCAGATCAATCGGCATCGCCTGCGGAACGCGCCCGCCCTGGCTGTTCTGGCTCTGACGGGTGTGGCGGATCGCGATGTTGATCCCTTCCACGATAGCCTTGCCCTTGGCGGGCATGACCGACGAAATCTCGCCCTCTTTGCCCTTGTCCTTACCGGCAAGAACGACGACCTTGTCGCCTTTTTTCAGTTTCGCAGCCATCAGAGCACCTCCGGAGCAAGCGAGATGATCTTCATGAAGTTTTTCGCACGAAGTTCGCGAACAACCGGGCCAAAGATACGTGTACCGATCGGCTCGTTATTGTTGTTGAGGATGACAGCCGCGTTGCGATCAAAGCGGATCGCGGTGCCGTCGTCGCGGCGAACTTCCTTGGCGGTCCGAACGACAACAGCCTTGCGGACGTCGCCTTTCTTTACGCGGCCGCGCGGAATAGCCTCTTTGACGGAGACGACGATGATGTCGCCAACGCTGGCATATTTCCGCTTTGAGCCGCCGAGGACCTTGATGCACTGAACCCGGCGTGCGCCGGAGTTGTCAGCAACATCCAGATTGGTCTGCATCTGGATCATTTGGTTTCTCCCGACCTGTGGGTACTTGTCCCAGGGTTTCGATCAAACCGGGTGTTATTGCCTATTCAGCAATAACCTCCCAGCGTTTCGTCTTCGATTTCGGGGGGCATTCCTGAATGCGCACGGTATCCCCGACATTGAAAGCGTTGTTTTCGTCGTGAGCCCGGTATTTCTTGGACTTACGGACGGTCTTGTGCAGCAGCGGGTGCTTGAACCGGCGCTCGACAGATACGGTAACGGTCTGCTCGTTCTGGTTCGACGTGACGACGCCCTGAAGAATACGTTTTGGCATCGTCTTACGCCTCCGCTGCTTTTTGGTTCAGAACCGTCAGCACACGGGCGACGTCACGCTTGACGGTCCGCATACGGGCGGTGTTTTCAAGTTGCCCGGTCGCCTGCTGGAAACGCAGGTTAAAGGCTTCTTTCTTAAGGCTGGCCAGCGTTTCTTTCAGCTGGTCAGGCGTCTTGTCTCTCAGTTCCTGAGCGTTCATGGCCCGGTCTTCCTTTCAACATCACCGGAGAGCCCCTTTGCGCAACAGCGCGGGTCACCCTGATTCCGGTGGAGTAGGTGAATGAAGGGGTCGTTTATGGCGATTGCCGGAATAAAGCAACCCCCGTTGGCAACCGGGGATAAATTAGGTCGACAGAGCGGGGTCTGATGTCCGGCAGGGCGGGTATTTGACCGCTGAATTAGCCGGTTGGCGCATTCTGCGTTATCATCGACCGGCACAGGCGGGCGCGCCGGGTCAAAGAGCCCAGCAAAACACATGTGATACAGCTCACTAGGAAGGACAGGGATATGGCCGGTTTGGAACCAAAGGAAACCGGGTGGAAGCCGATACCGCTCGCCCTCAAAATTCTCGCCGTCGTGATGGCCCTATGGATGATCGGCTCGTTGGTCAATCTGCCCTATCTGATGGCAAATGGCCTGCCACTTTTGGGAGTGTTCATTTACGGGCCGGCTGCGCTGCCGGTGGTGCTGTTTCTCGATATCGCTGGGCCGCTGATCTTTCTTTACGGTCTCTGGACCCGCAAAGCATGGGCGGTAGGCTGGGCTTTTTTCTACATCGGGCTTTTCATCCTGAACAGCGCCGTCGCCCTTGTGACCCTGCGCGCGCAATTGGGTCTGGGGCAGATCCTGGCACCGGCCATCGTCAGCGCCCTGTTTCTTGCGGTTATCTTCTGGAAACGGGATTATTTTACTGCGGGCGGGCCAGCCGGTACGTGATCCGAAACCGGCACCTGCGCATGGTGCGTCCGGTCATAGTACGCTGCGCGGCTTCAATCTGAGGTCAAGCTTCGTCAGTATCATATTGCGTTAAGCGCCCCACCGTCAGCCATCTCCTTTGACGTGAGGATGCTTAGCTTCATATTCGGCCCGCGTGGCGCGGCGGTGATCGCCTTGCAGCCGGATCGAAGCGATCGCGCGGTCGGTGTATATTTCCGAGCGCAAGGGCCAGCTGCCCGCCTCATCGAACAAACCGGGCATCAGGTCATAGCCCTGCGCCTCGCCATTCAGATCGCGCATCCAAAGATGTGAACCACAGGCCGCGCAAAAGGCCCGTTCGGCGAAGGTGGTTGAAGCAAAACGCTTCACCGGTCCCTTGATCGAAACAGCCTCTTTCGTAGCATAAAAACAAATGAAAACCCCGCCCGACCAGCGCTGGCACATACGACAGTGGCAGACCCCGGGTCGTGGATCGTGCAGACCGTCAA
>JASBSV010000052.1 GCA_030148745.1 Paracoccaceae bacterium | reverse complement strand
CGCACGGTCGACGACTGGGTCGCGGCCGGAAATGCGCAGCTTGCACAGGGCAGGATTGCGGCGGCCCTTGCGATCTTTGGCGAGGTCGCGGCGCGCTACCCCGATTACGCCCCGGCGCGCGACGGCGTGCAAAGGGGGTTTGCGCAGCTTGGCTCGCCCGGTCGGGCCGAGGCTTTCCTGCGCTACGCGCTGAGCGAGGACCCCGCGCGTCAGAATGCGTTTCTTGCCGCATGGCAGATCCTTGATCAGGCCCATCCCCTGCGCTTTTCCGCCTCGGCCTCGATCCTGCCCAGCAACAATATCCAGCATGTCGCATCAGAGCGGTTTTTCGTCACCGATCTGGGGACCTTCGTCATTCAGGACGGCGGCGCGGCGACCTCGGGTGTCGGGCTTAGCTATGGGGCCAGCGCCGATCTGATCATCCATCCGCGCCCCGGGCACCGCTTTGTTCTGCGCGCAGGCTTTGCCGGGGCGTGGTTTTCGATCCCCTCTCTGCGCTATGGAGAGCCGTCGGTGACGCTGCGCTATGAGCATCTGGGCGGGCGCGCGCCATGGTCGCTTGAATGGTTCGCAAGTCAGCGGCGCTATGGCGGAACGGCGGCTGATGTGACCTCGGACAACAAGGCGCAGGGGCTGACCCTGTCGGGGAACTGGCGGCGCGGCAATTCGGTCATCCTTTGGCAGCTGGGGGGTGATTATCGCGTTTATTCCGAAAAACCCTATTTCACCGGCCCCAGCTACAATCTGGGGCTTGAACTGCGCAGGCCGCTTGGTGCCGAGGGCCGCCTGAATTACGGGCTGCGCCTGACGCGGGGCCTGCCGCGGACCGATTACCACCGCTTTATCGGCGCTGAGGTGCATGTCGGATATGAGCGGCCACTGTTTAAGGGGCTGCGCGGGGGCATATCGCTGTCGGTGGAAGAGCGCCGCTATGACGCAAATTTTCCACTGCTTGGCAAACCCCGGCGTGACCGGTCGGTGAACCTTGGCCTGAATGCCAAGCTGACCCGGATGCGGATCTTCGGGCAGGTGCCAAGCCTTGGCTGCACTTTTCGCAACACCCGCTCGAACGTCGCGCTCTACAGCTCGAAATCGGTCGATTGCGCGATGGCGCTGAACCTTGAGTTCTGAGGCCTTTCGGGCCAGCAACCGCTGCGCCGCACCGCACTGATATTCATCGCAATTTTATCCAGACAGTCCGGGCGCCAAAATGCGGCGCGCTTGACCGGCGGGGGTTTTGTCTCATAGCTTTCCGTCAGGGGAAGCCGCAGGCTTGAAGCAGGGACGACAACAGGTGCGACCGAAACTCTCACATCATGAGATTTACGATGCTGCCCTGGATGATGCCCTTTTCGACACGCTGCCCAGCCGTCTGGCCCTTGAAATCAACGTCCCTTCGGCGGTTTTCATCTGGGTCCACCCCGGCGATTACCGCGAAATCACGGCGGGCACACAGGCCGAGACCAATCCCTATTACGCGGATGTCATGAGCCAGGATCCATGGCTTGCACAGGCGACAGAGGACAAGATCGGAACCGGCGCCTTTCGCCTGAGCAAATATGTGACGCCACAGGACTTTGAAAAAAGCGTGATGTACAACGAGTTTATCGTTGAAAACCGACTGGATCGATATTGGTGCCTTGGCCTTTTGCACGGCACGCGTGACGGTATGGTGGCCACCGCGCTGCACAAGGGCCGAAACGCCGAGGATTTCTCGGAGGCCGAGTTTGACACGGTAAACCGCTTTGCCGGTGATCTGGGGCGGCTGCATGCCATCCGTCGCGAGTTGCACCGCAACAGCATCGCCGAGGTGACGGCGGCGGATCACAGCCTGCTGGACGAAGCGCCGATGTACGAGCTTGATCACGAAGGGCGGCTGTTGCGGATGAACGGAATGGCCGAGGCTTTGCTGCGGCTGCACCCGCTGCTTGCCCTGAATTTCAAGCGCTATCTGGTTGTCACGGGCCGCGAGGGCCGTCTGTTCCAGCATGCCGTCGGATGCGCCACGGATGCCGATAAGACCCAGGCCGGCATGGTGGACCTGCCGCAGCTGCGCGCGCCGGACGGGCGGATCATCCCCCGTCTGCGCCTGAACCTGATGCCCCGGAACATGGGCGGGCGCAGGGTGCTTGTGATCGCGACCACCGGCAATGATGCCGCCCTGCGCGATCTGTTCAATTCGCCGCAGGAAAAGATTGAACTGACGCCGCGCGAACGCGATGTCCTGAACGGTTTGGTGCGCGGCCTGCGCCGCGACCAGCTGGCCCATGATCTGGAGCTGTCGGTGCCGACCGTAGATCTGCACAGCGCCAACATGCGCCGAAAACTCGGCGCGCGCACTATCCCCGAGGCTATTGCGATCGCGCTGAAATTCGGACTTGTCTAGGGCTGTCAGCTAGTTTGTATTTACATGAATATATCTTTGCAAGAACCTGATAAATAATATTTTAGTCTCATTTCGAGGCCGGAGTGAAAGCCATGAGTCGGCTTTGTTGCGGCATCATGCCGGGCCATTCAGGAAGGCCGCGCGTCCGGCCAGCGAGAGGCGCGATCAGCCGCGGCACAAACGTTCAGCTGATGCGCAGCCGGCCATCGGTCCGCGCCGACAGGCGCCGGCGGCTGCGAATATGCTCGGTCAGCATCGTGCGATAGACAAGGCCGGTGTTCCGGCGGGCAAAGCGGCGCAGATCAAATCCCGGCAGATCGCCCGGAATGCCCCCGGCCAGCGGCGCGCCGTTCCAGCGCTCGCCAAAACTGCCCAAGGCCAGATAGGTGGTCATGGCAACGTGCAATTCGCGCTCGCGCTGATCGGCGATGGGCGCGTCCAGAAGCCGGATATCTCGGGCGCGCGCGGCACCCGCGTCGGCGCCCGGTTCGATCCGGTAGCGCAGGCCCGAGGAGACATGCAGAAAGCCGCGCGCGACAAAGCCTCCAAGATCGGTGGCGGCGCGCTCGCCCGGGCGCAGGAGCCTTGTGGCATTATTATGGACAAGCGCTTCGATCTGGGCGCCGGTCATCCGCAGGATATACACCTCGTCAGAATAGGGCATGACGCGAAACCATTGACCATAGCTCAGCGGCCCCGGCTCAAGCCCTGCCAGCAGGCTGCCGCCGTTCATGAAGGCAAGATCGACGCGGGTTTCAGCGTTTTCGGAAAGGGCCGTAACGGCGGCGTCATTCATGAAATTGGCAAGCGCGCATTCGCCTGTATAGCGGTCTTCTCGGGTCTGGCTCCAGCGCATCTCGCCGCCGGTGACTTCGCCGATCACTTCGCCCATCAGGCTTGCAACCCGGGCGCGCAGAGGCTCGATATGGCGCTGTGCAAAGCGGCGCTCGGCGGGCGGCGACGGCTCGCTTTCGGGCCTTGCGCCGATCGGGTGAAGGCGGGCGGCGGCGGGCACCGCGCCCTGCCTGCCGATCACGATTTCGCCCAGAAAACGACCGTTGGCCCCGGCCTGTGTGATAAGAACCCCCGCGCGCAGGTTTTCCGGCTCTACCCCATGTTCGTTGAGGCGGGTGTGGGTATGGGCCCCGACGATGACGGCGGGTTTGGCGCAGATCCTGCCTGTCAGTTCGGCCAGCGCGAAATCCGCCTCACCCAGATCGCGCGCCACGCTGGCCTTGCCCGAGGTATGCGCCCCATCGCCATAACCGCAATGCGAGGCGATGACCACGATGTCGGCGAGCGGTGCAAGCAGCGGCAGAAGCCGGCCCAGCGTTTCAACCGGGCTGGCGATGGTCAGCCCCGGGTCCGAGGCCGTGCCGGTGCGGGTTTCGACCCTTGTGGTCAGCCCGATGATCGCCACCCGAAGGCCTCTGACCCGGGCAATCAGGGCAGGGTGATAATGCCGCCCCGGCTTAAGATGCGCCGAGTCATGCAGATTGGCCGACAGCAGCGGAAAGGCGGCATCGGCGGCGCCAAGGGCAAGTTGCCGGGCGCCGCGATCAAACTCGTGATTGCCAAGCGTTGCAGCATCGACCCCGGCGGCGGAAAGAGCCCGGTAGCCGGGGTCGAGCTGAAAGCTCTGATCGCACCAGCCAAGCAATTCGTCCAGCGGGGTTCCGGTGTGATCGTCGCCCGCCGAAAGAAACAGCACCGCCTCGTCACCGGGGGCCTGCGCCCGCGCCCGCGCCACAATAGCGGCCATTTCAGCCAGCCTGTGAACCGGCCTGCCGCCGGCGGTTTCGTCATAAAGATGGTTATGAAGGTCGTTGACGTGAAAAAGTCTCAGGCGCCGGGCGGCACCCTCTGGCGGCGCCATCAGGCCGGGATGATCGGCGCCTTCGATCCGATCAGGCGTCTTGGCGCCCGGTGCGATCCGGCCTTCGATGGCAAAAAGCGTTTCGATCCCGCCGGCGGGGTTTGGCGCGATGGGGCGCAGGCGCAGCGCGGGGGCGGCGGCGGGGGGCACCTTGCTCATGGCGCGGCGGCCAGAACTTCGATTTCGACCTTGAATTCGGGGCGGGTAAAGCCGGTGACGATCATCAGGGTCGAGGCGGGCGGCGTTTTTACCCCGGCCAGCCATTTGTCGCGCGCTTGCATATAGCCTGCCATATGCGCCCGGTCGGTGACAAAGGCGCGGATATGCACGACATCGCCGGCGCTCATGCCGGCCTGGGCCAGGATCGCGGCGATATTGTCAAAGCAGAGCTTCGCCTGATCCTGCGCGTCTTCGGGGCAGCTGTCATCGCGGCGCACGCCAAGCTGGCCCGAGACGGTGACCAGACGGGCGGCGGCGGGGATTTCGATCCCATGGGCGTATCTGGCAAAGGGCGGGCGTATCTGGGGCGGGTCGAGCGGGCGCATGGGAGGCTCCGGAATGTGGCTGACTGCGGCGCAGTGTGACCGGTCGCGCGGCAGGGGGCCAGCCCCCCAGGGGGACGCCGAGTGCCGCGGTCCGGCCGACTGCCTGCCGTTTGCGCCCTGCGCTTTATCGGCGGGCAATCTGCGCAATTGATGGGCAATTGTGCAGAAATCGGGCCCTGCACCGGCTCATTTGCCGCGCCTCTGCCCGCGAGCGTGCCCGAATCGTCGTCAATTAACGCCAAATTTCCATATACGCACGGAGGAACATATGTTCATGCGCAATACGGCCCTTGGTCTGGCACTTACATTGGCCGCCAGCCCGGCGATGTCTCTTGAAAAGGTAAAATTCGGCACCAACTGGGTGCCCGAAGCCGAACACGGTGGCTATTATCAGGCGGTGGCGGACGGGACTTATGAGGCCTGCGGGCTGGATGTCGAGATCGTGCCGGGCGGGCCGCAGGTGAACAACCGCGCCCTGATGCTGGCCGGCAAGATCGATTTCAATATGGCGGGCAACCTGTTGTTGCCGTTCAATGCGATCGAGCAGAATATCCCGCTGGTCGTTGTCGCCGCGCAGTTCCAGAAAGAGCCACAGGTGCTCCTGACCCATCCGGGCCGGGTCAAGAGCTTTGAGGATCTGGCGACGCTGCCAAAGCTCTTTATCGGGGACAATGGCTATCAGTCCTATTTTCAGTGGATGATCAAGGACTTTGGCTTTCGCGCCGAGCAGCGCGTGCCCTATACGTTCAACCCCGGCCCGTTCATCGCCGATCCCAACTCGGGTCAGCAGGGCTATATCACCTCCGAGCCTTTCGCGATCGAGCGTGAGGGCGGTTTTACGCCCGATATATGGGTGATTGCCGATCAGGGCTTTAATACCTATGCCACGCTGGTCGAGACGATGCAGGCAACGATCGACGCCAAGCCGGAGGTGGTGAAATGTTTCGTGGAAGGGTCGGCCATCGGCTGGGCCAATTATCTTTATGGCGATCCCTCGGCGGGTAATGCGCTGATCCAAAAGCAGAACCCGGAAATGAGCAGCGAACAGATCGCCTATTCGATCAAGATGCTGAAGGAATACGGGATTGTCGATTCGGGCGATTCTCTGAAGCTGGGGATCGGCGGGATGACGGCCGAGACGATCAAAAGCTTTTATGACAAGATGGTGGATGCCGGTGTCGTCTCGCCGGGGCTGGATATCGAAAAGGCCTATACGCTGGAGTTTGCCAACAGCGGTGCCGCCCTGCCGGTGAAAAAAGCGCTTCTGGGCCAATAGGCGCGCAGGTGGAGGACCTGGTCACGGGTGCGGCGCAAATCCCGGCCGCGCCAGCGCGCTCCCGGCCGCAGACAGGTGATGGCGCACCGATCCTGTCGATGCGCCATGTCACCAAGGTCTTCGGCGGCAAGGTGATGGCGCTTGAGGGTATGTCGCTGGATATACATGAAGGCGATTTCGTCTCGCTGCTGGGCCCGTCGGGCTGTGGCAAGTCGACCGCGCTGAGGCTGGTGGCCGGGTTGATCCGGCCTACCTCGGGGCGGATCGACTGGGGCGGCGGGCAGCAGAAGGGCGATATCGGGGTGGTGTTTCAGGAACCGACCCTGATGCCATGGGCCACGGTGGCGCAGAACGTCTGGCTTCCGCTCAGGCTCAGGGGCAAATCCTTTCGTTCGGTCGAGGCGGATGTGAAAGAGGCGCTCGATCTGGTGGGGCTGGGCAATTTCCTTGATGCCTATCCGCGCGAGCTTTCGGGGGGCATGAAGATGCGGGTGTCGATCGCGCGGGCGCTGGTTACCCGGCCCCGGCTGATCCTGATGGACGAGCCCTTTGCCGCGCTGGACGAGATCACGCGCCACAAGCTGAACGATGATCTTCTGGCGCTGCGCGCGCGTATCGGGGCTACGATCGTCTTTGTCACCCATTCGGTTTTCGAGAGCGTGTTTTTATCGAACCGGATCGTGGTGATGGCCGCGCGCCCGGGGCGGGTTCTGACCGAGCTTGCGGTCGAGGCGCCATATCCGCGGGCCGATGAATACCGGAGCACGCCCGATTACGCACATCATTGCGGCGCGGCGACCGCGGCGCTGCATCAGGCCATGGGAGAAGGGTGATGACTGCCACGCAAGAGGCCGAAGAAGCGGTCTTTGTCTTTGACGCGGAAGAGGCCGCACGCGCCCGCCAGCGCCGGATGGAGCGTTTCGGCCGCTGGGCCCTGCCGATCATCGTGGTGGCGCTGACCATCTGGGGATGGGACCGTGTCATTGTGTCGAATAATATCCCGCATTACATCCTGCCGCGCCCGGGGCTGGTGCTTGAGACATTGATCAAGGACTGGCCGATCCTTCTGAATGCGCTGCTGGTGACCCTGCAGACCACGGTTCTGGCGCTGGCGGTGGCGGTGATCGGGGGTGTCGGCCTTGCGGTGCTTTTCACGCAGTCGAAATTTATCGAGATGTCGTTCTACCCCTATGCGGTGATCCTTCAGGTCACGCCGGTGGTTTCGATCGCGCCGCTGATCTTCATCTATGTCGACAGTAAAACGGTGGGGCTGCTTATCTGTGCCTGGATCGTGGCTTTCTTTCCGATCCTGTCGAACACCACGCTGGGGCTCAATTCGGCCGATCACAATCTGCGCGATCTGTTTCGGATCTATGGTGCCAGCCGCTGGCAACAACTGCGGCTGTTGCGGCTGCCTGCCGCGCTGCCCTATTTTCTGGGCGGGCTCAGGATTGCGGGGGGGCTGGCGCTGATCGGGTCGGTGGTGGCCGAATATGTCGCAGGCACCGGCGGTGTCGGCTCGGGGCTGGCCTTTACCATTCTGGAGGCGGGGTACCGGCTCAATATCCCGCGCATGTTCGCGGCGCTGCTGCTGATTGCCGGCGTGGGTGTGGTGATCTTTATGGCGCTGTCGTTCCTGAGCTGGGCGCTATTGCACAAATGGCACGAAAGCGCGCTGAAGCGGGAGGTATGATGGATTTCCTGAGCCTTCCCAAAGGGCCGGTCACCCTGACCGGGATGCAGGTTCCGGCCTGTCTGATCGGGCAGCAGGGCGATCTGGCGCAGATCGAGCTGACCCTTGCCGGCGGCCGGATCGTCAGCCCGGGCGAGGCGCCGCAGGCAGCGCAGGTCGATCTGGGTGGCGCAATGGTCTTTCCGGCTTTTGTCGATATGCACACCCATCTGGACAAGGGCCATATCTGGACCCGCGCGCCCAACCCCGACGGCACTTTTGCCGGTGCGCTTGAAACCGTGGCCGCCGACCGCGCCGCCAACTGGTCGGCCGCGGATGTGCGGTCGCGCATGGATTTCGGGCTGCGCAGCGCCTGGGCGCAGGGAACAAGGGCGATCCGCACCCATATCGACAGCATGCCGCCGCAGGATGGGATCAGTTTTCCGGTCTTTGCCGAACTGCGCGAGCAATGGGCCGGGCGGATCGAACTTCAGGGCACTTGCCTTGTGGCCATCGACAATGTCGGCCGCGAGACGTTTTTTCCACGGACCGCGCGTCTTGTGGCAGAAACGGGCGGCGTTCTGGGCTGCGTCAGCTATCCGGTTGATGACCTTGAGGCGCGGCTTGTCACTTTTTTCGAGATCGCCGCCGAACTGGGTCTGGCCACCGATATGCATGTTGACGAAACGCTCGACCCCACGGTCAATACCCTGCGCAAGATCGCTGAAACCAAGCTTGCGCTTGGCTTTGACGCGCCGCTTAGCGTCGGCCATTGCTGCTCGCTCTCGGTGCTGGCCGAGGCCGAGGCCGCCGAGACGCTCGATCTCGTCGCGCGCGCCGGGATCGACGTGGTCAGCCTGCCGATGTGCAACATGTACCTGCAAGACCGTCAGGCGGGGCGCACGCCACGTTACAGGGGTGTGACGCTGGTGCATGAGATGCGCGCGCGGGGTATCAACGTAAGCTTTGCCTCGGACAACACGCGCGATCCGTTTTATGCCTACGGCGATCTGGACATGCTTGAGGTCATGCGCGAGGCGACGCGCATTGCCCATCTCGATCATGCCGGCGATGACTGGCCCTGCGCCTTTGTTACCAATCCCGCGCGCGCCTGCCGCTTTGCCGCACCTTCGCTTGCGCCGGGCGCGCCGGCCGATCTGGTGATCACCCGCGCCCGAAGCTGGACCGAGCTTTTTGCGCGGCCACAGTCGGACCGCATCGTGATCCGCAACGGCGCGCAGATCGACCGGAGCCTGCCCGACTTCAGCGAACTCGACCATCTGATGAGGTAGACAATGAAAGCGAATATCGCGGCCGCCAGACAAGCTCTGGCTCATATAGAAATGGATGAAAACACCGCCACCATCCGCCAGAAAAGCCGGGATTTCTTTTGGTATTCGCCGATCCTGAAAGACCGGCTTGATCACCTTGAGGCCGATTTCGTGGTCAATCCCAAGGATGAGGCCGAGGTTATCGAGATCCTGAGGGTCTGTTACGCCTATGAGGTGCCGGTCACCGTGCGCGGCGCTGGCACCGGAAACTACGGGCAGGCGATGCCGCTTGCGGGCGGCTGCCTGATCCACATGAAGAATTTCAACAAGGTCAAAGAGGTGTATCCCGGTCGGGTGATCGCCGAGCCGGGCTGTATCATGAAGGATCTGGACGATGTAACCCGAGCGCGTTCGGGGCAGGAGCTTCGGATGTGCCCCTCGACCTATGCCATGGCAACGATCGGCGGTTTCATCGCCGGCGGCTCGGGTGGGGTGGGGTCGGTGCGCTGGGGCGCGTTGCGCGATCCGGGAAATATCATCCGGCTGCGGGTGGTGACCATGGAGGCCGAGCCGCGCGTGCTGGAGTTTCGTGGCGATGAATTGCCGCGCGTCAGCCATGCCTATGGCACCAACGGCATCATCACCGAGATCGAGATGCCTCTGGGCCCGGCCTTCGACTGGGTCGGGATCTTTGTTGCCTTCAAGGATTTTCCGCAGGCGGCGGGCTTTGCCGCGGATCTGGCCAATGAGGACGGGATTCTGATCAAGCTGGCCTCGGTCTATGAGGCGCCGACGGCCAGGGAATATTTCCAGCGGGTAAAGGAACATGTCGAACAGGACGACCATCTGGTCGGTCTGATGGTGGCGCCGATGGCGATGGAGGCCTTTGCCGTCTTTCTTGCCGATTATCCGGGCGCGCGGGTGATCTATCGCTCTGACAGCAGCGACTGGGCGCGCCCGCCGGGGCCGCTTTACGAGTTCGGCTGGAACCATACGACGCTGCGCGCGCTGCGCTTCGATCCCACGATCACCTATTTGCAGGTCCGTTATTCGTTTCCCGACCATCTGGAACTGGTCGAAAAGGTGCGCGCAACCTTTGGCCGCGAGGTGTTGCAGCATCTGGAGGTGATGCGCGAGAAAGGCAAGGTGATGTTCGCGGGGCTGCCGCTGGTCCGCTATACCACCGACGAGCGGCTTGAAGAAATAGTGCGCCTGCATGAACAGATGGGCTGTATGATCTTCAACCCGCACCGATACACATTGGAAGAGGGGGGGCGGCAGTCGACCGATGCGCGCCAGCTTGATTTCAAACGCGAGGCCGATCCTAAGGGGCTTTTGAACCCCGGCAAGATGATTGCCTGGGACGATCCGGGCTGGTCGTATGAGGCGATCTATTCCTATCCCGGCATTCTGCCCAAACCCGCGGCTGCCGAATGATGCGCGCGCTTGTTCTATACGCCCATCCCTGCGCCGAAAGCTTTAACGCGGCAGTGCATAAGACGGTGGTGGACACGCTGGCCGGGCGCGGCTGGCAGGTGGATGACTGCGATCTGAACCAAGAGGGGTTTCAGCCGGTGCTGAGCGAGGCAGAGCGGCGTGGGTATCACAAGGAGCCGGCGAATATCGAACCTGTGCGCAGCTATGTCGAACGGCTGCGGGCGGCGCAGGCGCTTGTGCTGGTATTTCCGGTCTGGAATTTCGGCTATCCAGCTATTCTGAAAGGTTTTTTCGACCGGGTATTTCTGCCCGGGGTGAGCTTCCGTCTCGTCGATGGTCGCGTCAAACCCAATCTGACCCATATCCGCAAGCTTGCCGCCTGTACCACTTATGGCGGCAACCGGCTGAGGGCGCTTTTGGTGGGCGATCCGCCGCGGCGTGTGGTGACGCGGGCGCTCTGGCATGTCTGCCGGCCGGACAAGACGCGCTATCTTGCGCTTTATGACATGAACCGGGCCGGCGCGGCGCGGCGCGCGGCCCATCTGGCCCGGGTACGCCGCGAGATGGAGGCGCTTTGAATGCGCGCGCTGGTCGTCTATGCCCACCCGCGCGAGCAGAGCTTCACGGCGGCGGTACGCGATCTGGTGCTGGAGCGTCTGGGCGCGGCGGGGGCCGAGGTCAGGCTGCACGATCTTTACGCCCGTGGTTTTGACCCCTCGCTGAGCGCGCGCGAGCATGAATGCTATGCGCAGGGTGCGGAAAACCGGGCGGCGGTCGAGGCGGAATGCGAAAGTCTTCTGTGGGCCGATACGCTGATCTTTGTCTATCCGACTTGGTGGTATGGGCTGCCTGCCATGCTTAAGGGCTGGCTTGATCGCGTCATGCTGCCCGATGTGGCTTTTCTGATGCCTCAGGGCGATGGCGGCACGATCCGGCCGGGGCTGACGCATATTGAAAGGCTGGGGGTTTTCACCAGCTGCGGGGCAAGCCGCTGGCTCAGCTTTCTGGCCGGCGCCCCGGGCAAACGCACGCTGATGCGCGGGCTTGGCTGGCTGCTTGCGCCGCGTGCGCGCAAGATCTTTGTCGCGCATTACCTGATGGACAGCTCAACCCCCCAAAGCCGCGCCGCGCATCTGGGGCGCGTCGCGCGAGCGGTTGACCGGCTTGTCCCGGCTGCCGGCAAAGGGGGGCGGCATGAGCGATGAGAAAATTCCGGTGCTGGACTGGCGCCGCTTTGCCTCGGGTGCGGATCGGGCGGGTTTTGTCGCCGATCTGGGGCGGGCCTGCCGCGAGAGCGGTTTTTTCGTTCTGTCGGGCCATGGCATCACGGCCGATCTGATCGGGGCGGTCTTTGCGCAGGGCGATGCGTTCTTTGCCCTGCCCGAAGCGCAGAAACGCGCCCTTGATATCCGGCGCAACCGGCACAACCGGGGATGGGCGGCGCAAGGCTCTGAAGCGCTGGACGAGACAAGTGGCCAGATGGACCGCAAGGAGGCCTTCAACATTGGCCTTGAACTTGCCGCCGAGGATCCGCGGGTGCGCGCCGGCGCGCCCTTTCGCGGTGTCAATATCTGGCCCGACCTCGAGGGGTTCCGCGACACGATGCTTGCCTATTACAACGCCGCGCTTGAGCTTGGGGTGGCGCTGCACGAGGCACTGGCGGCCGATCTGGGACTTGCACGGGGCTATTTCGCGCCGCATTTCAGCGCGCCTATGGCGACGCTTCGGGTGCTGCGCTATCCGGCCGGCAACGGCGGTCTTGGCGCCGGAGCGCACAGCGATTATGGCTCTCTGACACTGCTGATGAGCGATGGCGTCGCCGGGTTGCAGGTGCGCCGGCGCGGCGGCGGCTGGCTGGATGTGCCGCATGTGCCGGGCGGCTATGTCGTTAATATCGGCGATTGCCTGATGCGCTGGTCCAACGACGTTTACGTCTCGACCCCGCACCGGGTTCGCGCGCCCGACCGCGTGCGCCGCTCGGTCGCCTTCTTTCTCGACCCCAACCCCGACAGCCTTATCGCCGCTTTGCCCGGCACGGGGGCGGCAAAATACCCGCCGGTTACCGGCGCCGAATATCTTCGGTCGCGGCTGGACGCGACCTACAAGCCGGAGGACAGGCCATGAGACGGCTCGACTGGGCTCAATACCGCACTACAGAGTTTGCCGCGATGGAGCCCGAAGACACCATCGTCATCCTGCCGACCGCAGCGATCGAGCAACACGGCCCGCACCTGCCGGTGGGCACTGATACGATGATTGCCGAAGGGATGCTGGAGCGGCTGCGCGCAGATTGCCCTGACGACCTGAATATCCTGATCCTGCCGGTGCAGGCGGTGGGCAAATCGAACGAGCATCTGCATGCGCCGGGCACGCTTACCCTGTCGGCGGAAAACGCGCTCAGGGTCTGGACCGAGATCGGTCTGTCGGTGGCGCGGGCTGGTCTGCGCAAGCTGGTTATCGTCAACAGCCATGGCGGCAATCTGGATCTGATCTCGATCCTTGCGCGCGAGCTGCGGGTGCGGGCGGGGATGCTTGCGGTCAAATGCCAATGGGGCGCTTTTGGTCATCCCGAGGGGATGTATCCGGACAACGAGCGGCGATTTGGTATTCATGGCGGCGATGTCGAAACCTCGCTCATGCTGTCGTTTCGCCCTGATACGGTCGATATGGATCAGGCACGCGACTTTGCCTCTTCTGCACAGGGCGCGCCGATCCCGCCGGTCGGTCCGGTCTCATATGGCTGGGTCTCATCCGATCTCAATCCGGCGGGCACGGTGGGCAATGCCGCCGCGGCAAGCGCCGCAAAGGGGCGCGCGACCTGCGCCCATCAGGTTGCCGGTTTCATCGATCTGCTTGGCAAGGTGGCGGATCTGCCGCTGGCCGGTTTTACGCGGGCCGATCCGGGGATCTGACCGTCGCGCGGGCCCCGCCGGGTCCGCTTTAGCCGGCGATCCCGAGTTTGGCGCGAAAGTGATCCTCCATCTCGCGGCGGATGCTGACCGCCTGACTGTCCTTGACCTCGACATCGTCCCAGCTGAGCATCTGGCCTTCGCCGACCGGGCGGCTGAGCTTCATGTTATGGGCCAGACCGATGGGCAAGCCGCGCCGGGACAGCGCATCGCCGGCCCGTGCCAGACGCCCCCAGACCGTGAAACCGCCCTCGCCATCCAGTATCTCGCCTTTGGCCAGCGGCCGTTTGGCCACCGCGACCACATCCGACACCAGATCGTTGGTCCGGCCCGTCGGCTCGCCCCTCAGGGCGGCGCTGGCCACGCTGATGCCCAGTTCCAGACCGATCAGATGCGAGGGCCGGTAGAGCGTTGCATATCGGCCCGAGCGGTCGGTGACGACACCGTATTCGCCAAAGCAGCGGCGCACGTAATCTGCGCCCGCGCCGCTGTCTTCGCTGGCCTCCAGCGTCACATAGACCCCCCAGCGAAGATCGCCCTGCACCTGCCGGCCGTCGCGTTCGAGGCTTGAGACGACCTCGACCATGCCGGCCTGTTCAAGCATCCCGCCCTGGGCGCGGGGTTTGAGCACCTGCGGCAGGTCATGGGTGCCGGCGGGCGGAAACAACAGCCCCTCGCGCGGCGCGATCAGGCCTGAAGCGTTGGAGATCGCCGCCATCTCAAGCGCCGATTTGGTCCCGTCGAGGAAGGAGTTGAACATCTGCGGGTTCATCCCGCCCTCGGCCGCCTGCTGAGCGGTCAGCCCATAGTGATCCCAGACCGTATCGGGGGTCGAGGCGGTGTATTGCGGCAGGTATTTGGTGCCCTTGCCGGCGGCGACCACGCGAAAGCCGCAGGTGCGGGCCCAGTCGATCATCTCGCACACAAGGGCGGGCTGATCGCCATAGGCCATGGAATAGACCAGCCCGGCGCGGTCGAACTCGCCCACCAGATAGGCGCCGGCCAGAACATCGGCCTCGACATTGACCATGACCATATGGCGCCCGTGCCGGGCCGCCAGAAGCGCATGACGGATGCCGGCGGCGGGGCTGCCGGTGGCGTCGATCACCACCTCAAGGCCCGGCGCGGCGATCAGCGCCTCGGCATCTTCGGTCAGGCAGAGGCGCCCGCTGGTAAGCGCCTCGTCGAAACTGCCGGCGATGGCGGCATCGGTGTCCCAGCCGGTATTGACCAGCGCCGCGCGCGCCCGGTCGGGCGACAGATCGGCGATCGCCATAAGGTGCATCCCCGGCGTGCGGCGCACCTGACTGAGGAACATCGAACCGAATTTGCCCGACCCGATCAGACCGACGCGGACCGGATTGTTTTCGCTCTGGCGTTGCAGAAGTTTCGAATAAAGGTTCATCGCGCATCTCCCTTTGGGCGGTCACGGGCCGGACCGGCTTGGACTGAGGCCAGTTAACCCGCGGCTCCTGCAAAGGACAATCGGGTCTTTTTTGGGGGAGGGGAGGCGTGGGCGCCTGCGTCCGCCGGGGTGTAACGGCGCCGATCGGATCGGCGGCCCCGGGGCGCAAGCCGGTAGCTTGCGCTCAGGCGCGCCGGGCCCCTCGGCCGCGCGCGGCCTTGCCAGTTGCAAGCCAATTGATACAGCCTGCCGCCGCCTCGAGCGGATCGACGATAGCGCAGGGGAGCCTTGCGCGCAGAAAATCGGTCACATGCACCATGCCGGCACAGCCCAGAACGATGGCGTCTATCGGGTCGCTGTCCAGCGCCGCTTCGGCCTCGGCAAGGATCCGGGCGGCAGATCTTTGCGGGTGTTTCTCAAGATCCAGAACCGGCACATTTGCGGCCCGCACGTTGCCCGTGATCGGGGTCAGGCCGTAGCGTGCGATATTCTCCTCCAGAATTGGCACAGAGACGGGCAAAGTGGTGATGACGCTAAAACGCCAGCGGCGCAGGGCACAATAAAAGAAGGCCGCCTGACCGATGCCCACGACCGGGCAGGAGACAGATGACGCGACCTGCTCGAGCGCGGTATCGTCAAAGCAGCCGATGACGATGCCATCGGCGCCCGTATCTTCCGCCCGTTTGGCAAGTTCCAGCAATGGCGGCGTTGCGGCGGCGCCATCGTCGCGCCCCTGTATCGCGGGCGGACCGTCGCGAGAGGTCCAGCCGTCGATCTGCAGATCGGGGGCGCTTGCGCGCGCCGCCCCGAGCATCGCCCCGGTCATGGAGCTGGTCGAGTTGGGGTTGATGATGACGATGCGCACGCCCTCAGACCAGTCCCTTGCCCGCGTCTGTGCCCTGACGGGCACGACGTTTGCCCAGATACCAAAAGAGCAGCAGAAATATTCCGATCACAAGAAATGAAAACACCGTTGTCAGCGTTCCCAGCGCAAAGATCACCGGCGTGGTGACATTGGTCGTCATGCCGAAAATTTCCAGCGGCAGGGTGTTGTAACTGCCTGCTGTCAGAAGGGTCCGCGCAAATTCGTCATATGACAGTGTAAAGCCGAAAAGCGCGACACCGATCAGCGATGGGGCGATGATCGGCAAAACCACATGCCGCACCGTCTGCCACGGGCTGGCACCAAGATCGCTGGCGGCCTCCTCATAGCTGCGGTCAAAACGGTTGAAAACGGCGAACATGATCAGCAGGCCAAAGGGCAGGGTCCATGTCAGCTGTGCGCCGAAGCCCGATGTGGACCAATGAACCCTCAGCCCCGACTGCGAGAAAATCAGACCGACGCCAAGCGAGACGAGGATTGAAGGGATGACCAGAGAGGTGACAATCAGATAGAAAAGCGCGGTCGAGCCGGCAAAGCGCTTGCGAAACGCCAGCCCGCCCATGACCGACGCCACCACCGTTGTCGTCATGACCATCAGGCCAAGGATCAGCGAGCGGCGGAAAGAGCCCCATATATCGCCGACCGCCTGCTGTTCGAACAGATCCCGGAACCAATAGAGCGACACCCCGCGCATCGGGAAGGTCAGCCCGCCCTGAGGTCCCTGAAAGGACAGGATCGCGATGGTGATCGTGGGCCCGTAGAGAAAGATCAGGAACAGGGCAAAAAATGCAGAGAGGATATAGAAAGAGCGGGGGCGCGGGTCCAAGTCACAACTCCTTTCGGATGTCTACGAAGCGCAGCAGGGTTGCGATCATCAAAAGCACCGTGATCAGCAGGATCACCGCCGTGGCCGAGGCCGAAGGATACTGCAGCAGGGCGATGTCGTTCGAGATCAGGCGCCCGACATTGGCCGATTGTGAACCCGACATGAAGCGCACGGTGATGAAATCGCCCATCACAAGGGTGATCACAAAGATCGTGCCGATCATGATGCCGGGTTTGGTCAGCGGCACGATGACATTCCACAGGGTTTGCCAGCCGCTTGCGCCGGCATCCGCCGCCGCCTCGAGCAGCGATCGGTCGATCCGCATCATCGTGTTGAAGATCGGGACGATCATGAACAGTGTATAAAGGTGAACAAAAGCAAGTATTACGCTGAAGTCGCTAAATAAAAGCCACTCTACCGGCTGATCGATGACGCCCCATGACAGAAGCGTCGAATTGGCCAGCCCGTTACGCCCCAGAAAGGGGATCCACGAGATCATGCGGATGATATTCGAGGTCCAGAAGGGAATGGTGCAAAACAGAAACAGCCCGATCTGCCAGTTCAGGCTGCGGACGTGAAAGGCCAGAAAATAAGCCACTGTAAAGCCGATCAGCAATGTCAGCGCCCAGGTGATCGCCGCATATCTGAAAGTGTTCAGAAAGACCCGATAAGTCACTTCCGAGCCAAGCAGAAAGGCATAATTGTCGAACTGGAACGCGGGGTATATCGAAAATTCCGTCGCGCCCCAGAAGCTGACGACAACGATCATGATAATCGGCAAAAGCAGAAAACCGGTCAGCACCAATGCAATGGGCGAGGCCAGAAGCCATCCCGACAGATGGTGCGACATGGCGCGGCGCGCATCAGGCGCCGGGGCTTGGGCAAATGCGGTATCGTTCGTTTGGGTTGTCTGATTGGTCATTGGTCGGTCAAAACCCGAAGGGTGCGCCCCGGCCGCAACAGCGGTCTGGCCGGGGCGACAGGGATTACGCAGCGCCGGTCATGCGGCGATGAACTCGTTCCATTTGCGGACCATGTACTGGTTTTCATCCATCACCGAATTCCAGGCGGCGATATGGCCCATCCGGTCGAAGAAAGAGCCGCCGTCGCGTACCTCACCGGCTTTGGCAAGCGGGTCGCCGAAGGGCGAGGTGATGACATCGGTTGCCGGCTTGCCCTCGAACCAATAGCCCCATTCATTGGCGCTCATATAATTCTTGGAGGTCTCGGGCACGGCCGAATAATAGCCCTGACGCATAAAAAAGCCGCCAACCCAGCCAGAGAGATACCAGTTGATATACTCATAGGCGGCGTCAAGCTCCATCCCGGTCAGGCTTGCCGACAGGCCAAGCCCGCCGCCCCAGCTCCGGTAACCTTCGGCGAGAGGCTGATAGACACATGGGATGCCGCGCGATTTGACCGCGGTGATCGCCGGGGACCACATCGACTGGATCACCACTTCGCCCGATGCCATCAGGTTGACGCTTTCGTCAAAGGTTTTCCAGAAGGCGCGGAACTGTCCGTTCTTTTTGGCTTCGGTAAAGATCGCCATGGTCTTGTCGATCTCGTCGCGGGTCATGTTGCCCTTGTCGCCATATTTAATCTCGCCCATCGATTTGCAGACCATGGCAGCATCCATGTTCCCGATCGAGGAGATGTCGAGGATCGAGGATTTGCCCTTGAACTCGGGGTTCAGGAGTTCGGACCAATGTTCGATCGGGCGCCCGATCAGATCGGGGCGAATGCCAAGGGTGTCGGCATTGTAAATGGTCGGGATCAGTGTCATCCAGCCGGTTTCGTGATCGGCGAAACTGGTGCCGCCGGGGCCATCGACAAACCCCACCGTATGGGGCGCGGTGCCTTGAGCGATCACGCTGTCCGGGGTCAGTTTGCCGTCGCGGAAGATGCCGACGATCTTGTCGTAATTTTTGATCTTCGATGTGTCCATCGCCTGAAGATTGCCGGTCGGCCAGACCTTTTTGCAGATCCAGTATTCGATATCGGCGATGTCGAAACTGTCGGGCTGGGTCGCGGCCCGCTGGGTTACGCTGTCGGAATCCAGCGCGGTCATTTCCAGAGTGATGCCAAGATCTTCTTTGACCTTTTTGGCCACCTCGTTGAGGTTCGACACGCCGGTGCCGAACTGCCGAAGCGTGATATTCTTGCTTTCCTGCCCCCAGACCATCGGCGCGGGCAGAGCCGCGGCCGTAAGCGCGGCGGCACCTGATTTGAGCATTGATCGCCGAGAATAGCGAACCTTGGATATCGTCGTCATGTCTGTCTCCCTGTTATGGAGGTCCCTGTTTTCGTATCAGGCGCTGAGTGCATGCGCGGCCTGACCATCCCAGTCGAGGCCGACTGCCTCGCCCACATCCTTCGGTGCTCCGAAGAAATTCTTGTCGGTAAGAAGTGCCGTCAGTTCCTGTTCGCCGGCGATGGTGATCCTGAGCGCAACATGAGTGCCCTGATATTCGACGCCGGTGACACGCCCCCGAAGTTTCGCGCCTTGCGGAGGCGCCAGTTTCAATTCGTCGGCGCGCAGCGCGAATTTGCCCTCAGGCAGCGCGATCACGTTATGCGAGCCGATGAAACGCGCGACGAATGCCGTTTTCGGGGCCTGAAAAACCTCGCGGGCCGGTCCGGCCTGTACGATCTTTGCCTCGTTCATTACGACGATCTCATCGGCCAGCGCCAGCGCCTCGTCCTGACTGTGCGTGACATGTATGAAACTGATCCCCAGCTCGCGCTGCAGCTTTCTGAGCTCTGCTCGCATCCGAATGCGCAGAAACGGGTCCAGCGCCGAGAGCGGCTCATCCAGCAGCAGCACCTGCGGCTGAGTGATCAGCGCGCGGGCAAGGGCGACGCGCTGTTGCTGGCCACCCGAAAGCTGCGCCGGCAGCCGGTCGGAAAACACGGTCATGTCAACACGCGCAAGCATCTCGGCGGCGCTGGCTCTGCGCTTTGCGGCATCGATGCCCTTCATCTTGAGGCTGAAGGCAACATTGTCGATCACCGACAGATGCGGGAAAAGCGCATAGTTCTGAAACATCATCGCGGTTCCGCGGCGCGCAGGCGGCAGGCGCGATACATCCCTGCCGCCCAGTATAATCGCCCCATCGGTGACCGTTTCATGCCCGGCCAGCATCCGAAGCGTCGATGATTTGCCACAGCCCGAGGGACCCAGAAGACAGCAATAGCTGCCTGCATGGAACAGATGGCTGACGGCATCCACGGCAAGCGTATCGCCGTAGCGTTTGGTCAGGCCGACAAGTTCGAGGTCAAGTTCGGAACGCATGGTGCCTCCAGGATTTCGGTCATCCTTTGGGCGGGTTCCGCGCGAATGAAAACCTTAACGCGCCGCGGCGCGGACCGGGGCAAGGTTGTGGCAGGATCTTATGCAGAGATGGTATAGATTGTCGAAAAAATAGGCAAAGATTGTATACAATATATATTCTGACATGGCGCCAATCTTGCCCTTGCCTGTCGGCTCTGTCAGAAAAAAATCATGAGGCACCCATGTTGAAAAACCTTTCTGATACCCGGCCGGGGACGGTAGAGGCGATCGCGGCCACGCTGACCGAAGCGGTGCTTGAGCATCGCGTTCTGCCGGGAACGAAATTGTCAGAAGATGAGGTGGGAGAGATTTTTGGCGTTGGACGCACAGTGGTGCGGCAGGCGCTGCGAACGCTCGCCCATGAGGGGCTGTTGACGATTGAGCGCAATCGCGGCGCATTCGTCAGCCGTCCGACGGTCAAACAGGCGCGAGAGGTCTTTGAGGCGCGCGCGCTGCTTGAACCGCGAACGGCCCGGGCAGCGGCCGAACGCGCGACGCCCGGAGATATTGCTGCTCTTGAAAAACATATCGACGAGGAACACGCCGCGCTGAGCGGTGATCTGGCGGGCCGGGCGCTCAAGCTTTCGGGGCATTTTCATACCGAGATCGCCCGTATCGCCAATCAGGTGACGATCGAGGCCTTCATCCGGCAACTGGTGTCGCGCTCGTCGCTTGTGATCGCGCTCTATTGGCGCCGCCGCAACGCGCTGTGCGAAAGTCATTCGCATCATGCATTGGTCGACGCCCTGCGACATCACGACGGTGCGGGGGCCGAAGAGTTGATGAAAGGTCATCTTCTGGATCTTCTGTCACAGCTCGATCTTGCGCCGCAGCCTGAAAAGACGCTGTCGCTGGCCGACGCCTTGCTGCGGTGATCCGCATGCGAAATATGACGCTGCAGGAGCTTGGCACGGTGCTTGACTGGGCCGCCGGGGAAGGCTGGAACCCGGGGGTGGAGGATGCCGCGGCATTTTTTGCCGCAGATCCCGGGGGGTTTTTCGTCGCCGAGGAAAAGTGCAGGCCGGTCGCCGCGATTTCGGTTGTCAATCATAGTGCGGAATTCGCGTTTCTGGGTCTTTATATCTGCCGTCCCGCGCAGCGTGGCCGGGGGATCGGATATGCCCTGTGGCAGCACGCTTTGGCCCATGCGGGCAAGCGAACGATCGGTCTTGACGGTGTGGCCGAGCAGCAGGGCAATTATGCCAGATCGGGGTTTCGCCATGCCGGTGCGACGACACGCTATTCGGGGCGCTTCGGGAAAATTGCGTCCGCCGATGCGCCGGGGCTTTCGCTTCGGCCTGCGGCGGCCGGCGATGTGGCCTCGCTTGTCTCGGTCGAAGCAGAGGTCTCGGGCTGGCGCAAGGCGCGCTATCTTGAGGCGTGGTTTCAGAACTCGAAGCAGCGCAAGAGCTATATCGCCGAGCGCGCCGGCCGGTTTGTCGGGATGATGACGGTCCGGACCTGCCGTTCGGGTGCCAAGATCGGCCCGTTATACGCAGCAGATGAGACAGCCGCAGCGGCGCTGCTGCGTCGCGCGGCGCTAAGGCATTCGCCCAGTCTGACGATTGATATTCCCGCCGGGTCCGAGAGGCTTGCCAGCCTCTGCGCCGATCTGGGGCTGAAGCCGGGTTTTGTCACCGCACGGATGTACCGCGGCGCGCCGGCGGACAAGCGCAAAGGCTATTTCGCCGTAACCACGCTGGAGCTTGGCTGAACGCTCCATCGCATCGCCTGTACGCAGGTTACTTCCCGGCTGGTTTCGCCTCTCGTTTGAAGGGGTTTTCATTGGGCACGTCGTAATCGGGCAGAATCTCGCCCTTGGCATAGGCATCTGACATGTAGCGAAACGCGTTGATCGACATCCGCATCAGATGCTCCCCGGCCTTCATCGGCGGGTATTTCTTCATCGCTTCGGGGGTACGGAATTTGTCCAGCGGCTCGACCACAGCGTGGTAATCCAGCCCAAAGAAAAGCGGCATTGAGTATCGTTCCTTTCCGGTGTTGACGACGCGGTGCTGGGTTGATTTGAACGCACCGCCCGACCAGGTTTCGAAGATATCCCCGATATTGACGACAAAGCAGCCGGGCAGGGGCGGGGCTTCTATCCAGACATCCTCGGCGTTCATGACCTGGAGGCCCGGTGCTCCGGTCAGCAGGATCGTAAAACATTCGAAATCCGAATGCGCCGCGATGCCCACGATCTCTTTGGTGGAGGGTAGATCATTTTCGAGATACCGCAGTAAGCGCAACTGTGAGGTGGGATAGGTAATATGGCGGGTCAGTTCCTCGGGTTCGACCCCCAGTTCAAGCGCCAGCGCGTCCAGCAGGCGAAGTCCCAGATTGAAAACCGCCTCGTAATATCCCGAAACCGTTTCTTTCCAGCCGGGTATATCGGGCCAGACATTCGGCCCGGTCATCCGCCATCTGGCCAGGTAATCGGGATGATCATCAGGTGCTTCATAGGACATATCCCAGGCCTCGTGAAAATTGATCGAGGCGGGGAAATTGTTGCCGTTCTCTTCGAAAGGCACATAACCGCGATGGTTCGTACTGAAGCCCGACCAGCTTTTCATTTTGAAGGAGCGCGGTTTTTCGTGGAATTCCTTTGATGCCGCGAATGTCGCCTCGATCTGCTGCTGCGGGATGCCGTGGTTGGTGATGTAGAAGAACCCCGAGGTGCGGGCCGCATCGCCAAGTGCGGCCGCCACGGCGGCCTTGTCGTCGGCAGAGCCTGAGCATAGACCGGCAAGGTCAACAACGGGCAGGTTCGCGTCCTCGATCGTAAGGGCCTTCTGGTCGGAAGATGTGTCGATTCGCATGATTATGTCCTCTGAAACTGCGCAGAGAACAGAGTGATGCGAGGCGCCAGATCTGCATATCAAAGATGGCTAGAAAAGCTGACCGTGCCGGGTATTCTGCGTAAAGTTTACTCATTTTTAGTCATTTCTGGCGGTTTTCCGGCCTTGTGACTCACGCTTGCAGCGGCGGTCGGGTCAGCATTCTTTCACGTTTGAAAGGCTTGCATATAACGATCTGGAGTATCTCATGACCCGCCTAAATCGACGCACCCTTCTGAAATCGGCCGGCAGCGCCGCCGCGGCCTCGACCCTGCTGGCCAGCCCGCTGATCGCGCAAAGCCGCAGCCTGAAGATCGGCTCATACGGCGGATATTTCGAGAACAGCTTTAAGGAGTATATTTATCCGGCCTTCGCCGAGGCGACCGGTATCACCGTACAGAGTGTCACGCAGCCCAATTCGAACGACTGGCTGGTGACCATGCAGCAGGCCACCTCGGCTGGCAAGGTTCCGGCTGATCTGTCGCTTTATGGCCGTCAGACGATGATCAAAGCCTCGCGTATCGGCGGGCTTCTCAAGCCGCTGGATCTGAGTGCAATGCCGGCCACTGCCAATATGGGCGCCGATTATCTTTTCGCTGATAAGACCGGCACAATCGGTGTTGGTGCCATGGCATGGTTTACCGCTATGGTCATCAACCCCGATGAGGTCACAGCACCGGACAGCTGGGCCGATTTCTGGGATAGCGCGAATTTCGAGGCGTCGCTGGGGCTGTCCAAGAACTACAATGCCGGAATGCTGGATTTCATCGCTGCAACCTTCTTTGACGGAGAGGCGACCTTTGCAAATAGAGACGGCATCGTCGCCATGATTGAAAAAGCCTCTGAGCTTAAGCCGAATGTTGCACTCTGGTGGTCGGCCGAGAGTCAGATGGAACAGGCAATGAAAAACGGCGACGTGATCGGCGGACAATATTATCTGGACGTTGCCAATCTCATGAAAGCGGACGGGTTTCCGATCCAGCCGATCTTCCCAAAGGAGGGCAACCTTCAGGATTATGGTTCGTGGTGTCTCTCGGCGCTTTCGGAAAAAAGCGGCGAAGCGGCCGAGTTCATCAACTTCTCCTCGGATCCGGCTACTCAGGCGCTGATGTCGCGCAAGATCGGTACAGCGCCGCTTGTACCGCAATCCAAGACTGATCTGACCGATGAAGAGTTTTCCGCTGTCTCGGGCGCGCCGGTGATCTTTCCGGCCTATGAGGCCTATCTGGACAACGAAACCTTCATCAAGGAAAGCTGGGACAAGATGCTCGCCGGAGCGTGATCGCGTGCTGGGACTGGAGCTTGAAAGAATCTACAAGGATTTCGGCAGCACCCGTGCTGTCGAGCCGACTGATCTTGAGTTCCGTGAAGGAGAACTAACCGCGCTGCTGGGTCCATCGGGATGCGGCAAGACCACGCTTTTGCGGATGATCGCGGGGCTAGAGGCGCCCTCGGGCGGGGCCATCCGGCTAGGAGGGCAGGAAATCACGGCAAGGCCGGCACACAAGCGGCGGTTTGGCATGGTATTCCAGAGCTTCGCCTTGTTTCCGCATCTGAACGTGCAGGAGAACATCGTTTATTCTCTGGTGATTGCGGGCATACCAAAGGCTGAGGCGCTGCAAAAGGGTGCGAGGCTGCTGGATTTGGTGCAACTTGGGGCATTCGCCACACGGCGCATCGGCGAGCTGTCGGGAGGGCAACGTCAACGCGTCGCCATCGCCCGGGCATTGGCGCAGGAGCCTGCGGTTTTCCTGCTTGATGAGCCGATGTCGGCGCTTGATGCCAAGCTGCGCGAGGATATGCAGGTCGAGCTGAGGTTGCTGCAGCAGCGTCTTGGCATCACCACCATCGTTGTCACTCATGACCAGCGCGAGGCGATGACAATGGCCGACCAGATCGTGGTGATGAGCCAGGGTCGGGTAGAACAGGTGGGGGCGCCCAAGGCGATCTACGACCGGCCGCAGAACGCATTCGTTGCAGATTTCATTGGTAAGGCGAATTTTTTCGATGCCGTGATCGAAGGTAGCAGATTGCGGGTCGGCGCGGCCCTGATCGCGGCAGGAGAGCTTCGGTTCGTCTCGGGCGCCGAGGTCTGTGTCGCCCTCCGGCCGGAAAGCCCATATCTGGATACCGCTGAAGTCGAGGGCACACAACTAAGCGCAACGGTCACCTTTGTACGCGATGTCGGGCCGGTGCGCGATATCCACCTTGACACCGAGATAGGCCCGATGGTCGTGGAATGTTCCCGCGGCGAGACCGGACGCGACTTTGTTGTGGGGCAACGCACTCAGGTTACCCTGCCTGCGGCGGCTCTGCATGTGTTTCCGCGCGAACAAAGGAGGGCGGCATGAGCGATGTTACGCAAGCTTCCGTGGTGCCGCGCCGGCAACAGTCGGCTGCTGCTGGCCCCGCTGTCCCTGCGCGTGACCACGGCCGCATTTTGCGGCAGCTTCTGTGGGGTGTGATTTTAGTGCTCTGCGTTGCGCCTTTTATGCTGGTCTTTGTTATTTCTCTGGGACACAAGATCGAAGGCGCGAGCTGGGAACTCGGATTTTCTTTCGAGAATTATCGGCGTGTCTTTGTCGGGGCAAATTGGCCCGAAGAAATTACGTATCTCTATCTGCAAAAGCTTTATTACTCACTCTATTACGCCCTGATCGCCGCAGTTCTCGCGGTGGTGACGGCCTTTCCCTTTACCTATCTTCTGACCGGGCTTTCACGTCGTGCGCAGGCGGCCTGGCTGGTCTTTCTTTTGTCGTCTCTGTCGCTATCAGAAGTTTTTATCGTCATGGGCTGGGACGTGCTTTTGTCTAATCGCTCGGGGCTGCCGATGGTCTTTAAAGAGACCGGATTGACCCAGTGGCTCAAGGATGTGGGCTGGTTTGGGCAACTGCGTGAATGGGGTCTGGCAAATCCGCGCAATATTAAGTTCAAGACTTCGGTTCTGGCGACGGTTCTGACCATGGCCTATCTGGTCTGGCCTTATGCAGTGATCCTGCTTTACCCACCGCTTTCACGGCTTGACCGAACATTGACCGAAGCGGCCCGGACCATGGGCGCGGGTCCTTGGACTGTTATGCGAAGCGTGGTTCTTCCCTCCCTGCGGTTACCGATTTTTGGCTCTGTCCTTTTGCTTTTCGTTTTCCTGCTGGGTGTCTATGTAGCGGTCACGGTCTTTGCCGAGCCGGCCAAGCAAACGATGGCGGTCTCGGTCTATGAGGCGGTGCGAGGCAATACGCTCAACGCACCTTTCGGCGCGGCGCAGGCGGTTGTTCTGCTGATCACTGCGGCGCTGTTTCTGGTGGCCGGACAATGGCTTAGCCGGAGGGGCTCCTAATGCTTTTGCGCCTTTTTTCCCGCGTTTTTTTGGGGCTTTGTGCCATTATGGTGGCCTTGCCCATCGTTGTGGTGTCCGGGGCGGCTCTTAATTCAGGGCGAACCATGTTTTTTCCCCCTCGAGAGCCGACGTTGGCGCGGTTTGGTGAATTTTTCATCACCGAACCGGTCTGGACGCAGGCGCTTGCGAACTCGATTGTGATCGCTTTTTGCTCTGCATTCCTGGCGGTTCTGTTGGCCTGGCCTGTGGCATTTGGGCTGTGGGCCAACAACAGCCGAGCTTCGCGACTGTTGGCCGGCCTTGGGTCGATGCCTTTTGCCTTGCCGCCCATAGTTTTTGGCGTGGGACTTGGGTTTTTGTGGGCCTTCGCTGGCGGGCTGGGCACGCTTTGGGCCGCGATACTCAGCCATGCGGCTCTGTTTCTGGCGCTGCCGTTGGTGACTATCTCGATCGGGCTGCAGTCGATCGATCGGGCGCATCTGGATGCGGCGGCCACCATGGGCGCTACCCGCGCAGTGACCTTTCGGACTGTGGTTCTGCCACAGACCATTCCCTATACGATCTCGGGATTCTTTTTTGCGCTTGTGTTGAGCTTTAACGAATTCATCGTGACCTTCTTTGTTTCGGCCTCGGCCTATTCCACTGTCACGCTCCAGATCTTCAACTCGCTGCGCAACGGTTACACCCCCACCATGGCGGTGGCGGCGATCACCTTTATTGTGGTGTCGGTCGTTGTGTTTTCCGCGGTGGCCCGGTGGGGCGACCTGCCGCGCCTGATGGGGGCCGAGCCCTCGAAAACCTGAAAGGAAGACCTGCCATGCCTCGTCAACCCACGCTGGTCGGCAATATCGTCCTGATCGTGATCGATATTCAAAAAGGCGCGTTTCTGCCGCGTTGCAATGCCGGTATTCCCACGATGGAAGGCTATGCCGAGAACATGGCCCGCGCGCGCCGCGTGATCGATGCCGCCCATAAGGCGGAGATCCCGGTTGTGTTCTTTCAGGAAATCCACCGGCGCGACATGGTGGATTACGGGCGGGAACTGGATGGCTCAGAAGGGATCCACTGTCTCGAAGGCGAACTCGGCACGCCCGTGGCAGCAGAAGAGATGGACATGCGTGACAGCGACTATTTCATCCATAAACGCCGCTATTCATGTTTTTTCGGGACCGAACTCGAGATCCTTCTAAAGGGGCTGAAGGCCGAAACGCTAATTCTGATCGGCGGCATGACTGATGTTTGCGTGCATTACACCTTTGCTGACGGGCATCAGCATGACTATTACTGCCGGGTAATTGCCGACAGTGTGGGAGGCACCTCGCAGGCGGCCCATGATGCCTCGCTCAATGCGATGGAATACCTGCAAGAGGGGGCAGTGCAGACCACAGATCAGATTGTTATCGCTCTTGCCGAACGGAAAGCCAGGGCTGCGTGAGCGTCGCTTTATCGGATCTGCAGGAGCATTGGCGGCGGATCTGGATCAGGTCGCCAGAGCATTATGATAAGACGACCAGAGTTCACTGGATGCAGTTCGGGCCGCTTTTTGCCGATATTCGTATCCCCGCCAGCCGCCCAAAACTGGATGGCGCCGCGGCGCTCGATGCGTTTGAGGCGCCGGCCCTTCTGACGCTGATGCAGGCCGAGGGTTTTGCCGGAACTGCCACGGTCGATAAGGGCGTGTGCACCTGGCAGCGACGGATCAACTGGCACGGGGTGCCGGAGCGGGTGGATGCCCGGCGCATGTCATTTGAGGCGGCCGGTACCTTGAGGGAGGATGGCATCCACGCTGATTATACCGAAATGTGGCAACAAATACCGGAGCGCCCGGTCAAGGCACATTTTGTCCGCTGGGCCGGGCTTGAAGGCGTTGTCGTCTTTTCCCGCGCCAGGTTTCTTGTCGGGGTTGGTTTGCCCGGAGCGCCGGCTTCAGGGCCATTGATTGCGGTACTAGAGATGGGCAGGATGCCCAAGCGGTTGCTGACCGAGCATTTCCGTTCGGTCTATGCCTTTGGCGAATGGGACGGCGAGAGGGGGCGTGCCGTGCTTGCGACCAATCCTTTTCTCGAAGGGCAGGAAATTCTTTGCCGGTGCGAGACGGGCTATAGCCTTGCCAGCATTGGCTTCACAGGCCAGCAGATGCAGGCCCCGCTTGAGCTTTTTGACTAACCCATCTGCCAAAGTGCGAGGTATTGCGCCACGATCACGTCTAGGCGGACCTTGCCGAATGCCTGATCGTGCCCGCCGTGCACCACATGGACAGGAAGGTCGCGCAGGCGTCGCAGGGTTGAGGCATAATCTGACAGATTCATCCCCGGTCCGCTATAGATGAGCGGACCGTCATAGATTGCATCGGCGCCAAAGAGCGTGCCACTGGGAGCGTGAAACAGACCTATTTGTCCCGGCGAATGGCCAGGCAGGTGAAGCACCTGCGCCTGCCAGTCGCCAAGGTCGATCAGATCGCCTTCTTCGATGGTCTTCGTGGCTGCACTCCCCCGTAGGACATAACGCGCAGGGTCATAGCCGGCATAGGGCAAGGCATCTATGAGCCACGGCCAGAGCGGTTCATATCCCGCTTCGATAAATATTGAGATAAGGGACGGCGGGATATCGGCGCTATTTAGGGAATAAGGTTGCGGTTTGGCGAGTTCCTGGCGCTCGAGAGGATGAACATACCGGATGTCAAACTCATGGGCCGCGCCGATATGATCGACATGGGTATGGGTCGAAAGACAGATCAGTGGTTTTCCCCTATCGTCGCGCAGCCGGTCCACGAGAGGACGCAGCGGGGCAATCCCCATGCCGCTGTCGATCACCAGATCAGCTTCGCTGCCCAATACCAGATGGATGTTGGCGGAAAAAATCGGATGAACATGCGGCTCAGTAATACGCCACAGTCGGCGATCAAGGGATTCGGTGTGATACCAAGGCTCTGCGATCGGAAAAGTCATGACCTCAGGCTAGGGTATTCGGGGGCTGTGACACAGGTTTTGCTGCTTTGGGCGTCTCTGGCCCCTTAAAGTGCCTAATTATTAAGCTCGCCGCGCCGGTTTCGATACGGTTTCCGGCGTTCTCTTGTCACGGGGCACGGCCGCCGGGCAGGCTCACAGGTGCAGGGTGTCTAGGGTTCCGCTTCGGCTGGAAGGTCAGGTCCAAGAGACGCCGCCTGCGTGGCAAACTCCGCGCAGGTACACGGCGGGGGAAAATCCCGGGAGATTACTGCGTCGGCTCGTCCGCGCCTAATCTTTTTGAACCTCCAGCGGGCTGATGGCTGACATCACGGAACGCAATGACGGGAGACAGTCGATGTTTAAGAAAAGCTTGCTGGCCGCGGCGCTGATTGCGGCCGCTCTGGTATCGCCGGCGACAGCCGAAAAGAAGACCGATTTCAAGGTGGCATGGTCGATCTATGTCGGCTGGATGCCATGGGGCTATCTTGCCGATAGCGGCATCATGGACAAATGGGCGGCGAAATACGGGATCAATGTCGAGATCGTGCAGATCAACGACTATATCGAATCCATCAATCAATATACCGCCGGCGCCTTTGACGGCGTGACGGCGACCAATATGGACACGCTTTCAATCCCCTCGGGCGGCGGTGTGGACACCACGGCGCTGATCGTGGGCGATTATTCCAACGGCAATGACGCGGTGATCCTGAAGGGCGAGGGCGATCTGACCTCGCTCAGGGGCAAGCCGGTCAATCTGGTCGAGTTGAGCGTTTCGCACTACCTGCTGGCGCGGGCGCTGGACAGTGTCGGCATGAAGGAAAGCGATCTGGGCGGGGTGATCAACACCTCGGATGCCGATATGATCGCCGCCTATGCCACGCCGGATGTGCAGGCGGTCGTCACATGGAACCCGCTGGTGTCGGCCATCATGGCCGAGCCGGGCGCAAACAAGATCTATGACAGTGCCGATATTCCCGGTGAGATTCTGGATATCATGTGGGTCAATACCGCAACGCTGGCCGACAACCCGGCCTTCGGCAAGGCGCTTGTCGGGGCGTGGTATGAGGTGATGGGCCTGATGGCGGCAGGCGATGAGGCGGCGCTGAGCGCGATGGCCGAAGCTTCGGGCACGGATCTGACCGGCTATAAGGCGCAGCTTGCCTCGACCAAGATGTTCTGGACCCCGGCCGAAGCGGTGGCCTTTACCGCCTCGCCGGCTCTGAAAACCACCATGGTCAGCGTCGCGGAGTTCCTTTTCGACAAGGGTATTCTTGGCGAAGGCGCCCCCAGTGCCGATTTCGTCGGTGTGGCCTATCCCGACGGCACCACGACCGGGGATGCGGGCAACGTCAAGATGCGCTTTGACACCAGCTATATGCAGATGGCCGCCGACGGCGGGCTTTGAGCAAAGCGCCCGGGGCAGGGGGGTCCGATGCGATTTATCAACCGCAGGCCAGGTCTTGCCCTGGGCGTGTTTCTGGCCGCTCTGCCTTTCGTGGCGGTCCTTGTGGCCTATATTATCGGCTCGCAGATGCGGCTTGCCGAGAACCCTTCAGACAAGCTTTTGCCGGCGCCCGCGACAATCGCTCAAACCGCCGAGCGGCTGTTTACCACGCCCGACAAACGTTCGGGCCGGATCCTGCTGTGGCACGATACGGCGGCCAGCCTGATCCGTCTGGCGCTGGGTGTGGGGATATCGGCGGTTCTGGCGGTGATCTTTGGCCTGCTCATCGGTCTGCAGCCGCATATGCGCGCCGCATTCTCGGGGTTTGTCTCGGTGGTGTCGATGATCCCGCCGCTTGCGATGCTGCCGATCCTGTTCATCGTCTTCGGTCTGGGTGAAACCTCGAAAGTGGTGCTGATCGTGGTGGGCATCCTGCCGTTTATGATCCGCGACCTGAGCCAGCGGGTGATCGAAATTCCGCGCGAGATGATCGTCAAGGCCGAAACACTGGGCGCGTCCAGCGGTGTGATTGCGCTGCGCGTGGCGCTGCCGCAGCTTTTGCCGCGGCTGATACAGGCGCTGCGCCTGTCGCTGGGGCCGGCCTGGCTTTTTCTGATCGCGGCCGAGGCGATCGCCGCCGATCAGGGGCTTGGCTATCGCATCTTTCTGGTGCGCCGCTATCTGGCGATGGATGTCATCCTGACCTATGTCGCCTGGATCACGGCGCTGGCCTTTGCGATGGATCTGATGCTGCGCTGGCTGTCGCGCCGCGCCTTTCCGTGGAGCGAGGCCGCGTTATGAGCTTTGTTTCGGCGCAGAACATCTTTCAGTCTTATGACGGCCGCCCGATCCTTGAACGGGTCAATCTTGAGGTCGATGAGGGCGAGTTCATCTCGATCGTCGGTGCCTCGGGCTGCGGCAAATCCACCTTTCTGCGGCTCTTGCTGGCGCAGGAGCAGCCGAGCCGCGGCGCAATTCGCATCGGCGGCGCCGTTCCGGCGGCCGAGCCGGGGCCGGACCGCGGGGTGGTGTTTCAGAAATATTCGGTCTTTCCTCATATGAGCGTGCGCGAGAATATCATCGCCGGCGAAAGCTTTCGCCGCCCGCTGGGCCGGTTTTTCGGCGCCGCAAAAAAGGCCGCGCGCGCCCGCGCCGATGCCACGCTGGAGCGTATCGGGCTTGGCCATGTGGCCGATGCCTATCCGGCCACGCTTTCGGGCGGGATGCAGCAGCGGCTGGCCATCGGACAGGCGCTGGCCGCCAAGCCCCGGATCCTGCTTCTGGACGAACCTTTCGGCGCGCTCGATCCCGGCACCCGGCTGGCCATGCATGATTTTCTGACCGAGCTCCGCGCCGCCGCGCCGATGACCGTATTCATGGTCACCCATGATCTGGCCGAAGGGTTCAAACTTGGCGACCGGGTGCTGGTCTTCGACAAGCCCCGCTGGGACCCGCATGACCCGGGCGCCTATGGCGCAACCATCACCTATGACTTCGATGCCCGCGACGATGGCATCCCGTTCCAGACTATCAAGGAGGTAGCAAATGTTCCCGATCAAACCTGAGCGCAGCCGCTCGCACCACCCGGCCGATCAGCGCCATGCGCAGGCCCGCTATCATCACCCCGATCTGACCCGGCTTCAGGGCTGGAAATCGATGAAGGCCGAGGCCGAGCTGCCCGAAGGCGGCTGGGTCGAGGAGCGCCACTGGGCGCTTCGCATGGGGCTGACCGGGGCGGATTCGATCGAGGATAAATCGATCCCCACCTTTGCGCGCGGTGAGTTGCCGCATTACGCCGGCATCAATACCTTTCTCAAGGCGCCCTATGCCGAGGATGTCACCGAGGTAAAGGATTATGACGCCACGGTTCTGGGCATTCCCTTTGACGGCGGAACGACCTATCGCCCCGGCACCCGCTTTGGCCCGCAGGGGGTGCGTAAGATTTCGGCGCTTTATACGCCCTATAACTATGAAATGGCGGTCGATCTGCGCGAGCAGATGACGCTGTGCGATGCCGGCGATGTGTTCACCATTCCCGCCAATATCGAAAAAAGCTTTGACCAGATCAGCCGCGCGGTCAGCCATGTATTCAGCTCGGGCAGCTTGCCGGTGATGATCGGGGGCGATCACTCGATCGGATTTCCCTGCGTGCGCGGCATCGCCGAATGCACCTCGAAAAAGATCGGTATCGTGCATTTCGACCGCCATGCCGACATCCAGGAAAAGGATCTGGACGAGCGGATGCATACCACGCCCTGGTTCCATTCGACCAACCTGCCCAATGTTCCGGCCAAAAATCTGGTGCAGGTCGGGATCGGCGGCTGGCAGGTGCCGCGCGAGGCGGTCAAGGTCGCGCGCGAGCGCGAGACCAATATCATCACCATGTCCGACATGGAGAGGATGGGCGTCGACAGGACCGCCGAGATGGCGCTCGAGATGGCCTGGGACGGGGTCGATATGGTCTATATGTCCTTTGATATCGACAGTATCGACTGCGGCTTCGTGCCCGGGACCGGCTGGCCCGAGCCCGGCGGTTTCCTGCCGCGCGAGGCACTGGCGCTGGCCTCGAAGGTGGCGGCCGAGGGGATTTGCGGCATGGAACTGGTCGAGGTATCGCCGCCCTATGACACGTCGGACATCACCGCGCTGATGGGAACGCGGGTGATCGTCGATGTGCTGGGCTCGATGGTGGCGCATGGCACATTGGGCAAGCACAAGGCGCATATCGACAAGCCGGTCAGCATCCCGCATGGCAAGTTTGAAGGAAAGCGGTGGTCCAATGCCACATGATCACCCGCAGGGGCACGCCCAGCACCACCATCATGGCCATGCCTATCCTGACACTCACACCCATGCCGCCCACGGGCATGGGCACAACCACGCCCATGGCGATCATCTGCACAGCCATATGCATGAGCATGACGAGGCCGCCGATCTGCAGGTGCTGGCGGCGCAGTTCATCGATGGGTTTGTTCAGGCCGCCGATAAGACCAGCTATCTCAAACTGGCCGGAGTGCCCTTCGAGCGGCCCGGCAAGGGCGGCGAGAGGGCGCTTAAACTGGTCGATGTGGAGCTAAAGACCGAATGGCAGGTCGGCACCGCCGCGCCCTCGTTCGGTTCGCGCGAGCTTAGCTATCTGCCATTTCCCGGCCAGATGGTCAGCGAGCGCACCAACATGGGCCTTGTCTATGTTTCGATGGATGAAAAATCGACGCTGGATATCCGCGATTTTCTTCACGCGCGAAAGGAGGAGTTGAAGGGCTAGGCCGCGCCTTGTGGCCGCGATGACGCTAAGACCGCTATTTCGTCAGGTCAGGCGCTCAGATCATCCATTGGTTGGTTCGCATACCCGTTTTTGCAGGCTTCGGCTTTGGCCGGATATGCGCCTTCGAAACCCATAAGCCGCGCGTCATTTCATTGGCCTGCGTCTTTGAAATGACATGCGGCCCAATGGCCAGCCCCGTCCTGGGTCAACGGCGGGCGTTCTGCGCGGCAGATGCTTTGGGCCAGCGGACAGCGTGTGTGAAAGGCGCAGCCGTCGGGCGGGTTGGCCGGGCTGGGGATCTCACCTTCGATCAGGGTTTTTTCGCGCCGCCGCTGGCGGACCGGATCGGGCAGGGGGATCGCGCTGATCAATGCGCGGGTGTAGGGGTGCTGCGGGCGCTCAAACAGATCGGTGGTTCTGGCCAGCTCTACGATCCGTCCCAGATACATCACCGCCACGCGGTCAGAAATATGGCGCACCACCGATAAATCATGCGAGATAAACAAATAGGCCATCCCCAGGTCGCGCTGGAGGGTATTGAGCAGGTTCAGCACCTGAGACTGAACCGAAACGTCCAGCGCCGAGACAGGCTCGTCGCAGATCACAAGCTTGGGGCGCAGCGCCAGCGCGCGCGCAATCACGATGCGCTGACGCTGACCGCCGGAAAACTGATGCGGGTATCTGCGCGCGCTGCTGCGCGGCAGGCCGACGGTTTCCAGAAGATCGCCGACCCGGGTGCTGAGCGCTTTGCCGCGCAACCCTTCATGCACGAAAAGCGGCTCGCCTATGCTTTTTTCAATGCTGATCTTTGGGTTCAGGGATGAGGCGGGGTCCTGAAAAATAACCTGCATCTGCGCACGGATATCAAAAAGGTCCCGGCCGGTTGCGGTTGTGATATCGGCCCCTTCAAACAGGATGCTGCCGCCGGTTGGCCGCACCATCTTTAATATGGCGCGTCCGGCTGAGGTTTTGCCGCAACCAGATTCCCCAACCAGCCCAAGCGTTTCGCCCGCGCCGATGGTAAAGCTTATGCCGTCTACGGCCCGCACATGGCCCACCGGACGACCAAAGAGCCCGCCGCGAATGGGAAAATGCACCTTCAGGTTCTCTACGTGCAATAGTGGCAGATGGCCGGTCATTGCGGCACCTCGCCAGCGCGCCAGCAGGCCACCTTGTGATCGGGTGCCTCCTGCGGCTCCAGGGCCGGGCGCTCGGCTGTACAGCGGGCAATGGCCAGGTCGCATCGCGGGTGAAACCGGCATCCCTGGGGCCAGTGGCGGGCATCGGGCACCATGCCGTCGATGACCGCAAGTTCGGCCTTTGGCACCCCATCCAGCCGCGGGATCGAGCGCAATAGGGCCTGGGTGTAAGGATGGCCGGGATGGGCGAATATATCATGCACATTGCCCTGTTCGACCACGCTGCCTGCATACATCACCGCAACCTGATCGGCTGTGTCCGCAACCACCCCCAGATCATGGGTGATCAGAACGATCGCGGTTTGCAATTCTTCGCCCAGCTCTTTGATCAATCTCAGGATCTGGGCCTGGATGGTCACGTCCAGTGCGGTCGTCGGTTCATCCGCGATCAGAACCGAAGGGCGGCACGCCAGCGCCGTGGCAATCATGATGCGCTGGCACATGCCGCCTGAAAGTTCGAACGGATATTGTCTCAGCCGTTTGCCGGCGTCCGAGATGCCGACCCGCTCAAGCAATCTCCGCGCCTCGTCCGTGGCATCCTGCCGGCTGGATTTTCCGTGTGCGGTAAGCGCTTCGGCGATCTGATCGCCCACCTGCATCAATGGATCAAGTGCCAGCATCGGTTCCTGAAAGATCATCGAAACGGCGTTGCCGCGAAGGGTCTGCATCTCGCGCTCGGGCAGGGAGACCAGATCACGACCGGCAAGACGAATGCTGCCCGATGTAATCTCTGCACCCTCCGGCAGCAGCCCCATGACCGCCAGCGCCGTTATGCTTTTGCCGCAGCCGGATTCGCCCACAATGGCCAGCGTCTGACCGGGGTTCACCGCGAAACTTACCTGCGACAGGATATCGACACCGCCGATTTTCAGCGACAGATCGGTCACCTCGATTGCCGGCGGCGCGCTCATGCGGGAGCCTCGGCCATAACGCCGGACAATGGGTGCGACGGCTCGGCCACGCCGGTATTGATGCCGCTTGCGGTGTCTCTTGCGACTGCTGACGCTATAGCAAAAAGCACCGGATAGACGCTTGATTCTGCCCATTTCGCGGGCATCTTCGCGGCAATCACATCCATCCAGTCAGCTGGCAGGCGGCTGTCCAGCGTCACATGTGGCCCCCCGCTCATGTCCAGTCGCGGATGGTGGATCGCATCCTCCAGTGTCAGCCCATGATCGACCAGCAGCGAGATCAGCTGACAGACGGCCGAGACGATCTGCCGTCCGCCCGATGCGCCCAGCGCAAAGGCAGGCGCGCCATCGCGGGTCACGATCGTCGGGCACATATTGCACAAGGGGCGCATGCCGGGGGCGATCGAATTTGGATTGCCGGGGCGGGTGTCGAACCACATCACGCCGTTGTTCATCAAAACGCCGCTTTGCGGCAGCACCACTTTGGAGCCGAACCGCGACAGCAGCGTGTTGGTCAGCGATACCATGTTGCCTTGCCCGTCCACCACACAGATATGCGTGGTGCAGGAATTGCGATCCCCCGCGTGGCCCATTGTGGCAAAACGGCTCTGATAGGCCTGCTGCAAAGCCTGCGCATTGGCCAGAAACGCCGCTCCGTCAAGCGCAGCGCCGACAGGCAGCGATGTCGCCAGATACGCCAAAGCCGCGCGCAGCGTCGGCCCCGCCGTCAGACCGGGTGTGGTATGCACCACGCTATCGCGGTAGGCAAAAGAAAGCGGAGAGACGATTTCGGCGCGGTAATTGGCCAGATCGTCATCGGTCAGAAACCCGCCGCCGGCTTGCATGTCGGCCACAAGGGCTGCCGCCAACGTGCCTTCGTAAAATGCGCGCGGGCCGTTCCGGGCCAGATGGCGCAGAGTGGCGGCAAGATCAGGCTGGTGGATGTGCGGCGCTGCGGCCCCGTTTGGCGGCGCTGCAAGGGGATGACCGCCGGGCATGAAAATACCGGCGGCCTGAGGGTATCTCGCCAGTTCGGCGGCGGCTGTGGCCAGTGTCAGTGTGGTGAACCAGTTCACCGCAACGCCGCGCTCGGCAAGATCAATCGCGGGCGCCAGCGCGCGGTCAAATCCGATGGTGCCGAACCGCGCCAGCGCCTGCCCAAATCCGTCCACCGCGCCCGGAACGCAGATGGATTTATACCCAAGGACATTGCTGTCATCGTGGACCGCGGGCCATGTGAACATGTCCCCGCCTTCGCCCTCGACCGGCGGATAGGCGCCGGGGTCCAGCGCCTTTGACGCGACCATGCTGAAATCGATCACATGGGCGGACCGCTCTTTTGCCTGCCAAAGCGTCATCAGACCACCACCGCCGATGCCGCTCATCCACGGCTCAAGCACGCCCAGGGCAAAGGCGGTGGTGACGGCCGCGTCCACCGCATTGCCGCCTTCGCGCAATACCTTTGCCCCGATGGCCGCCGCCTGCCGGTTCTGGGCCGAGACCAGCCCATGTTCGCTGTTGACGGCGGGTTTGCGAATGTCCCAGTTTTGCGTGTCCAAAAAAGCGCTCCTAGAAATTCGTGTCGATCAGATCGGCCGAGACCTCGAACCGTGTGGCCTGTGTCGCGATGTGATGGGCTGCGACCTCGGCGGCGGTGGCCCACCAGACATCGTCGTACTGGCGGATATGGGTCATCAGGCGGCGCAGCAGCCGGATGCGCTGTGCCCGCCCCGATATCCACGGGTGACAGGTCAGCATGAACAGGCCGCCAAACTCGCGCTGGCCTTCAAACTCCTCGATCCAGCGATTGAACACCCCATCGGGGCTGGCGTAATGCCATGCGTCGGTGCCGTTGCCGGAAAACTTGAAATAGATTGCATCATCCAGCACCCATTGCACCGGCACCTCGGCCAGACCGTCGATGCAATAGGGATGGTCATATCCCATGAGCGAGCTGTCATAGACGATCCCGCGGGTTTTCAGCATCGCGACCAGCTCTGGCGTCAATTCCCACGCGGGTGAGCGGTAGGCCCGGGGGGCCTGACCGGTGTGGGCCTGATATGTGGCGATGCTCTTGTCCAGAACGGCGGCATTTTCGTCTGGTGTAAGCTGCTGAACACGCTCGTGATAATATCCGTGAAGTCCGGTCTCATGCCCCTGTTCCGTCAGATAGGGCAGGATTTCGGGATATCTGTCGGCAACGACGCCGGGGACAAAAAAGCTGCCTTTGGCTGAAAACTCATCCAGAAGATCGGTGATGCGGTAAAGCCCCTCACGCGGGCCAAACCGCCGCTGTTCAAGCTCGCCCAGACCGGCAACCGGCTTGCCGCGATTGTCCCATTGAAACGGGCTTTCGGCATCGACATCCACCGAGAACACAAAGGCGCAGCTTTTGTCGCCCGGCCATTGGTATTTATAGCGCTTCATTCCGGAGCCTCTCAGTTACCAATCGAATTTCCGCCATCGACGCTCAGCACCGCGCCGGTGATGAACTCGCCTTTGGGCGAGCATAGGAACATGATGGCGTTCGCTACATCATCGGGCCCCGAAACCCGCCCCAGAGGTATATTCTCGGTGACGCGGGCGATATGTTCGTCGCTAAGCGGGCTGACGACGCTGCCGGGGGCAAAGCCCGGCTCGACCACGTTGACGCGAATTCCAAAGGGGGCAAACTCCAGCGCCATCCCTTTGGACAGGTGGTTCAGGGCCGCCTTGGAGGTGCAATAGGCCACTGTGGTCGGGCGCACCCGGCGCGCCGCCCCCGATGAGATGTTGATGATGTTACCGCCGTTCTTTTGGTCTTTCATCAGCTGCGCAAAGCCGGTGGACAGCACGAAAGGCGCGCGCAGGTTGACGCCGAATATCCGGTCCCATTCCGAAACCGGCGTATCCATCAGCAAGGCGCTGGGATAGACCCCGGCGTTGTTGATCACGATGTCCGGCGTTTCCCATTCGCGCGCCACAAGCGCAACAAGATCGGCGCAGGATTGCGCTTCGGTCAGCTGGGTTGTGTGGGTCAGGTACGATCCGTCTTTGAGGCCCAGTTCCGCCACCAGATCGGTCAGCGCGTCGCCCCGCATATCCGACAGGCACAGCTGCGCACCGGCCTTGGCAAAAGCCGCCGAGATATATCGTCCGAAAACCCCGCAGGCCCCGGTCAGGACCACTTTGGCATCCCTGAAGTCGTCATTCATTGGCAGGCGTCCTTTGTTCAGCGTTTGATTGAGTGGGGATCGAAACGGTCGCGCAGGAAATCCCCGATCATGTTGACCGATAGCACCAGCAGGAACAGGCAGGCGCCGGTCAGGGTCGAAATCCACCAGGCCGAGGCGACATAATTGCGCCCCGTGCTCAGGATAGATCCCCAGCTTGGCGTCGGCGGCTGCACACCCAGACCCAGAAAGGACAGGCCGGCCTCCCAGATGATCATCAGGCCGAATTCCAGCGTGGCCACCACGATCAGCGGGGCCACGATATTGGGCAGGATATGCCGGACCAGAATGCGCCAGGACGCCAGCCCGATAAAGCGCGAGGCCGCCACAAAAGGCATATTGGCCACCCCCAGCGTCTGACCATAGGCGACGCGGGCGTATCGCGGCCAGCGGGTAAAGCCCAGAACAATCACCAGATTCTGAAGGCCCGGTCCCAGAACCGCCACCGCGATGATCGCAAGCAGGATTGCCGGAATCGACAGAATGATATCGACCAACCGCATCAGGATCACCTCGACCCAGCCCCGGAAATACCCCGCTGCCAGACCGATTGCGGTGCCGGTGATCATCGACACGGTCACCGACAACAGGGCCACCATCATCGACACCCGCGCGCCATAGATGATCCGGCTAAGCAGATCCCGGCCCAGCTCATCCGTGCCCAGCCAGTAAATGTAGCCGCCCAATGTCGTTCCGGGCGGTTTGAGACGGGCAAAGAGATCCTGTTCCATCGGATCGAATGGTGCGGCAAGCGGCGCCAGAAGTGCCGCAAGGGCGAAGGTTGTGAAAATCAGGTAAAGCGGCCACATTCGTCGCAGCTCTGCCGCCCGGGTCAGGCGCCGCAGGACGGGCTGGGTCTGGTCGGGGATATCGGTCGGGCTCATCCTTGTTGCCCGTCGAGTTTGATGCGCGGATCGACCACGCTATAGAGGATATCGGCGATCAGGTTCAGGCCGATGTAAACCACCGATCCCAGAAGCACCAAAACCTGCACCACGGGAAAATCGCGCGCCTCGATCGATTGCACCGCCAAAAGCCCAAGGCCCGGCCAGGCAAATACCGTCTCTACGATCACAGCGCCGGCAAGCAGGTTCGACAGCTCGAGCGCCGCGATGGTGATCAGCGGGATCGACGCGTTGCGCATCACATGGCGCCCGATGACCGCCGCAAAAGACAGCCCGCGCGCCTTGGCCGCGCGGATGTATTCCTTGCCCAGCTCCTCAATGATGCTTGTACGGGTGATCCGTGCCACCGTGGCCATCGACAATGCCCCCAGCGTGATCGCCGGCAGGATGATCGAGGTGGCGCCTTCGGCCCCCGAGGACGGCAATATCGCCCAGTTCACGGCAAACAGCATGATCAGCAATATACCGCTCCAGAAGGTCGGCATGCTCTGACCGATCAGAACGACTGCCATCAGAGCGCGTGACAGTGGGTTGTTGCGGAATATGCCGATGTAAATTCCCACAGGCAGGCCAATACCAAAGGCGACCAACAGGGCCGCAGAGGCCAGATACAACGTATAGAAAATGCGCGGCGCGAGGATGTCCACGACAGGAATGTTCTGGACAAGCGATACGCCCATGTCGAGCCGCGCCAGCCGCCAGAGGTAATCGCCGTATTGCACGATCATTGGCCGGTCAAAGCCCAGCTGCAAGCGCAGGCTGTCGATATCCGCCTGGGTGGCGCCCTCGGGCACCATCAGAAGGGTCGGATCGCCCGACATTTGCAGGATGATGAAAACCACCGTGATCACCCCCCAGACCGACAAAATGGTCTGTCCCAGACGTTTCACCAGAAAGCTGTTCACTCAGACCTCCTTGCCCGGCAGAGAATTGCCTCGGCTCCGGCGCGTGAACGCGCCGGAGACAATGTTAAGGAACGAAAACGCCCGGTGCTATTTCCAGGACATATCCATCAAGAACAGGCTCTCGTTGGCCGTCGGGGTCCACTGAAGGTTTTTCTTTGCACCATAGATAGCCGCCGCCTGATAGAGTGGGATCGAGGGCACCTGATCGGCGATGATATCATTGGCCAGCCGGTAATGCTTTAGCCGCACCTCAGGGTCCATTGCGGAACGCGCGGCCTCAAGATGCTTGTCAAGTTCGGGATTGGCATATTTTGACCAGACGCTGTCGCTGTGGAACATCGCGTAAAGCACCCCGTCGGCATCCTGACAGGCACATGACCAGCGGCCAAACACCATATCGCCAAAACCCTCGGGGTCGGCGCGGCGCCGTTTGAGGAAGGTGCTCATGTCGCCCATGGATATTTTGACGGTAATCCCGACCTTCGACAATTGTTGCTGGATCGCCTGAACGATGCGTTGGTCAAACACCGGCGCCGTGACCAGTTCCACGGTTACCCCGTCGGCATAGCCCGCTTCGGCCAGCAGCGCCTTGGCCTTCACTGGATCGTGAGGATAGGCTTTGACCCCCTCCACATAGCCGAAATGCGCCGGTGTCAGCAATTCGTCGGTGATCCGTGAATAGCCCCCCAAAAGCGCGTCAATGATCAGCTTGCGGTCCAGTGCATAGGCCACCGCACGGCGCACCTTTACATCGGTCAGCGGGCCATATTCGGTGTTCATCATCAGATAGGCGACCCGCTCGGTCGGGGCCGACAGGACGGCAAGGTTCGATGCCGATTTCAACTCGGCGGCATTGTCGGAATTCAGTGACACGATCAGATCGGCCTTGCCCGTGCGCAGATCGGCAATCCGTGTGGCGGCATCCTTGACGGCGCGAAATTCAGCCGCGGCAAAGGGCGGGGTGCCGCGCCAATAGTTTTCATTGGCCGCCAGTTCGACTTTGACGCCCTTTTGCCAGCTAACGAATTTATACGGCCCGCTGCCCATCGGTTCGAGGTTGAGTTTTTCGTCGCCCACTTTCTCGGTATAGGCTTTAGACACAATCGACAGCTTGACCAGCTGGGCAAGCAGCGGCGGATATGGTTTGCCGGTCTTGACCACCACCGTGTCGGGCGCGGTAGCGGTGGCATCGGTGATCGAGTTGAACTGACCCAGCTGCGGGCTCTTGAACTCGGGGTTGGTGATGCGCTTGATCGAAAACACCACGTCCTGCGCCGTCAGGGGCGAGCCGTCCTGGAACTTGACGTCGGTGCGGATCTTGAATTCGACGGTCGTGTCGTCGAGCAACTTCCACGATGTCGCAATCTGCGGAACGATTTTCCCGGCGGTGTCACGGGTGACCAGATTGTCATAGATGTTGCGGTAAACATAGTAACTGTCGGGGTTCCATTGCCGGTGCGGATCGAGGGTGGAAGGTTCGTTGACCAGATCCACCACAAGTTTATCCGGCGCGGCCATGGCGCTATCGGCCCCAAGCCCCGCAAGCGCCAGCACCAGCGCATAAATTGTCAGCAAAAGTTTCTTAAGCATCAGAATTCTCCCTTGTTGGTGTTTATGCCTCCGCACCCGATGGCGTGGGCCGTTTTTTTGTTGTGATTGGGCGACCGATCGATACGGGTACGCGGTTCACAGATATTCAGGCGCGGGCTTGCGCCCGTGTTTTGGACGGTTTGTATTCGTAATTGAGGTATTGGACCGGGGATGAGACACCCAAGCCGACCGATGGCGGTGTGACCTGCGCATTGCGCCCGGATTTAAGGGCGGCCAGCAAAGCCATTGGCAATGATCGAACTGACATATCATTCCTTCCGGTTTGGTGGCCCGTCCTGTTACGGCCTCTGGTCGCCCGGATCTGCTTTAATAATATTGCACTTCCTCAAATTATCTCATATAATGAGATTAGCTCTCATATTACGCCATTTTGAATATTTTGCAATCGGGATGAGTATATCCTATCCATCCCGCTGAACCCCGGCGCGGTCCAAGGAGTGTGGATGACATTGGACAATACCAACCTGATGCCCCCCGGTCAGGGCGGGGGCGGCACATCGACCTTTGCCAAGGGAATGTCGGTCTTTGAATGCGTGGCCGATGCGCCAAGGCCGATGGGCGTGATAGATATCGCCGCGGCCACGGGTATCGAAAAAAGCGCGGTTCAGCGGATTATTAATACCCTTGTTCAGACCGGGTATTTCCTGCGCGATGCACAGACGCGAAAATACCGTGTGGGTCCGAAAGCGCTGCGTCTTGGTTATGGCTATCTGGCGACCGACGATCTGGTCAAGACGGCGATGCCGCATATGTTTCGCTTGTCCGACATCGCGCAAAGCCCGATCAGCCTGGCGATCAAACTGCAAAAAGAGCTGATCATTGCCGCACGTTTGCGTATGAATGCGGTGCACAATTCGTCATCGGTTCTGGGCGAGCGGATGCCGTTTTACTGGACGGCCTCCGGGCGGGCGATCCTTGCGCATCTGCCGCAGCAAGAAGCGCTGGAAATTCTTCAAACATTGGAAAGCGGGAATTTCACGACTGGCACCATGTCTGATCCCGCCGAGATTTACGAAAACCTGCGCGCGACGCGGCCGAAAGGGTATATTGTCACCACCGATGACATCACCCGCTGCAAAGTGAAATTCGGCGCGCCGATTTTCGACCAGGACAAATATCCGGTAGCGGCGCTGGTGGTTTGTATCCTGAACCCGAAAGAGAGCCACGAGGACCTGGAAAGAACCATCGCCCCCCTGCTGCTTAGCGCGACAACCGAGATATCAAAGGCGATCGGGTTTCACGGGTAAGGCCTGGTGGTTTGTGCCCGGTCTGACATTTCTTCTCTTCGCCGGCGCTTGAACCTGGTGGTGCATAAAATCCCGCGCGCGGCCTGATCCCCCAATGCGTGAAGGCGCCCTGTTTTCAGCTTATGCTGGGCAGGCAAATCGTCTCATATTCAAATTCGATCTCTTCTTTTCGTACCGGATCGTGCGTGGCTGCCCGGAACTTTGGCGCGCTGCGTACACCGCCGATTGCCGAAAATGTACCGCACAGCATTGCAGACCGCTCTGCCATGCCCGAACTCTCGACGAGCTGCGCCAATGGCCGTATTTGCCCCAGCGTGCCATCCTGATAGAGGCGCCATCCGTCGTCCTCGTATATCCACGAGCGAATGGCGATCCGGTCAAGATGATCCGCCACCGCGTCAAACTCCCACAGCCGGGCGGCGCAGGGTTTCTGGCAGGCTTGTTTTGACGCGGCCACCGATGTCGCCTCAAGCTGGCGGTCGGTGTGATCCGAGCCGAGCCCAAGCCAGAGTTTTCCATCCTGCATGATCAGAACCGGCTCGGCCTCGCCTGACGTAGCATCGCCCAGAACCTGAATCTCGGACGCGGTGGTCACAAGCGTATTTGCCGCACGGTAAAACAATGGCACCTGCGAGGGCGGGGCGACGCCCAGGGCGCTTAACTCATCAATATGGTGTTGCAGCGCCGCGGCGTCGCGTCCGGTCCAGCCTGCAATAACCAGATGATCGATCTTAAAGTCGCGCGGGCCGCTGTCGGTCGAAAATTGCATGTCGGTGTCTGAGGTTGCCTGAAACTGGGTTACAGACTGCCCCTGCCGTGCTGTAGTGTCTAGCACGAATAGTTTTCACCACGCCGGAGCCGCCCGTTGACCTTTGAACAGCTCAGAACATTCTTTTGGGTCGCGCGGCTTGGCGGGTTTCGGCGGGCGTCTGAAAGGTTGAACCTGTCACAGCCGGCGGTATCGACGCGGGTTGCAACACTGGAGAGCGAGCTTGGCGTCAAACTTCTGGAGCGGACCGCGAGGGGTATCGCGCCGACCAAGCCCGGAACACTTTTGCTCAGCTACGCCGAACAGATGTTGTTCGTACACGAAGAGATCATCAAACGGGTCGCAAATACATCGCAGATGGACGGTCTGTTTCGCGTTGGCGCGTCCGAGACCGTCGCACAGGCCTGGCTGCCCGATTTTCTGAAGGCTTTCAGCAAAGAGTTTCCGCGTGTGAACATCGATCTGACCGTCGATATTTCCGGCAATCTGCGCAACAGCCTGCTGCAGCAGACCGTCGATCTGGCCTTTCTTATGGGCCCGGTGTCCGAGTTTACCGTCGAAAACGTCATGCTGCCCAGATTTCATCTTTATTGGTACAAATCCAAAGGAAGCGGCGCGGTCGATCTGAATGAAACGCCGGTCATTTCTTATGCCGCGCGCACGCGTCCCCATCGTGAGCTGATGGCCGAGCTTTCACGCAGGTTCGGTCCCAATGTGCGGGTCTATTCCTCGGCCTCTCTCTCGGCCAGCCTGCAAATGATTGCCGCCGGTATTGCGGTTGGCCCTTACCCGCGCGCCCTGGCCAGCAGCCTGATTTGGTCTGAGCAGATTGAAGAGTTCGATCCCGGATTTCAGCCAAACCCGCTGGAATTTACAGCGTCGTTTCTTGCCGAACCCAGAAGTTTTCTGGCCGAGCGGGGCGCCGAAATAGCGCAGGAAATTGCGGTTGAATGGGACAATAATCACGAGAGTTAGTCTTTCACTCTATTCAAACTGATTATCACTCATGATATAAAATGATAATTATGGCGAATGAGGCGCCTGTGCGATTATCCTTCTGATTTCGAAGGGGGCTGCCATGCATTCACGCGGCGATTCCGTGTCATATTCCGATCTGCGTTTGCGCGATGCGCATCAGATCCGTGCGGCAATTCGCAAAGGGTCATACAATCGTCACACCGCAGGGCTGGCCGCTGGTAAACTGCAATGCAACCTTGCCATATTGCCCGAAGCTTCAGCGCTGGATTTCCTGCGGTTTTGCCAGCGAAACCCCAGGCCCTGCCCGGTGGTCGCTGTCAGTGACACAGGCGATCCGTACCTTCCGACCCTAGGGCATGACATCGATATCAGGACCGATGTGCCACGCTACCGGGTCTTTCGTGATGGGGAGCTTACGGAAGAGGTTACGGATATCTCGGCGCTGTGGCGCGATGACCTGGTGACAGTTGCGCTTGGCTGTTCGTTCACATTTGAAAATGCCCTGATGGCCAGCGGTATTCCGATGCGCCACATCGAACAGGACAAGACCGTTTCGATGTTTCGAACGAATATCCCTCTGGTTCCGGCGGGCCCGTTTGCGGGCAATATGGTGGCCACCATGCGCCCCGTTAAAACCGATCGCGTCGCGGATGCCTATCGCATCAGCGCCGCTTTCCCGCACGCCCATGGTGCGCCGATTGCTCAGGGGGACCCGGCGCAGATCGGCATTGCCGATCTGGGCGCGCCCGACTGGGGCGATCCGGTCGAGGTCAGGGGGAGCGAAACACCGGTTTACTGGGCCTGCGGCGTAACGCCCCAGAACGTTTTGATGAACGCCAGGCTGCCGCTTTGCATCACCCATGCGCCCGGTCACATGCTGATCGCGGATCTGGCTGAAACGTTGGATGCGCCGCTGCCCTTGGCCGAGACAACAAACCGATAACACAACAAGGAGAAGACAGATGAACAAGACGCTCTCAATTCTTGCCGCTTCACTGGCGCTTGCGGCGCCGGCGATGGCCGAAAACCTTTCGGTGGTCGGCAGTTGGTCCGGCCTGCCGCTGCACAAGCAATTCGAAGTTCCATACTGGACCAAGATACTGCCCGAGGCATCTGGCGGGACGCTGAAGGTCGAGCTGACGACCCACAATCAGATGGGTCTTGGCCTTGGGGATATCTATAATCTTTTGGGGCAGGGCGTATTTGACGTGGCAATGACGGTGGCCGATTATGCCGTTGCTGATGCGCCCGAACTGGAGGGTCTGGACGTGCCGCTTGTTGCGCTGACCGCCGACCAGGCACGTGCGATGGTCGATGCCGCGCGCCCCATGGTCGATGATATCTTTCGTGACCGGTTCAACGCCAAAGTTCTGGCGATCGCACCCTATCCGCCGCAGGTCGTGTTTTGTAACGCCAAGATTTCCGGGCTTGACGATCTTAAGGGGCTTAAGGTGCGCGCGTCGGGCCGGATGACGGCAAAACTGCTTGAGGCCTTGGGCGCCGAAGGCGTGAATATTGCATTTTCCGAAGTGCCGGGCGCGCTTCAGAAAGGTGTGGTCGACTGTGCGGTGACAGGTGCGGGATCAGGCTATAGCGCCGGCTGGTGGGAGGTGTCGACCCATCTGATGCCGCTGCCATTGGGCGGCTGGGACCCGGTGGTCACTGCGATGAACATGGACAAATGGAACAGCCTTGACGCCAAGACCCAGTCCCTGATCGAAACCACAATCAAGACCAAGTTCGAAGATCCCGCATGGGCCAGCGCACAGAACGCATTGGCCGGTGACATTGCCTGTCTGACGGGCAACGGCACCTGCGCGGCGGGCGAGGCGCGGTCCATGACGCTGGTCAAGGCAACGGACGCGGATTTCGCCAAGGCGCGCGGTATTCTTGAAACCCAGGTTCTGCCGGAATGGGCCAAACGCGCCGGTCGCGACTGGGCCGACCGTTGGAATGCCTCTGTCGGCAAAACCGTGGGCGTTACCATCCCCTGATCGCAAATCTGTATTAAAGACGGGCCGCAGTTATATGAAATTATTGACAATATTGAGAAAAGCAAACCGGGCGATTGCGCTTGCTGTCGGCATGGTGCTTCTGGGCTGTGCCGCTTTCGTTTTGCTGGATATTGTCTCGCGCCAACTGGGGTCCTCTTTCGGGGGAACCGATGAAATCAGCGGCTATGTGATGGCTATCGCCACGTCCTGGGGCATGGCCTATACGATGCTTGAGCTGGGTCATGTCCGCATCGATCTGCTGCGCAGCCGCAGCGCGCCGCTGGGGCGCTGTTTGTTCGATCTCTTTGCAATGCTTGTTCTCAGCGGGACCGCGGTGGTGATTGCGCTCAGGTCGTGGCCGGTTCTTGAAAGGTCATTGAAAAACTCATCCATGGCCAACACCCCGCTCGAGACGCCTCTGGCACTGGTTCAGGGGCCGTGGTTTGCCGGATGGGTCTGGTTTGCGGTCATGGCCTGTCTGACGACACTGGCGGCGCTTGCCCTGATCGTTCAGGGCAGGTTTGACGAGGCCGAGACAGCCATAGGTGCCTTTGCAGAACAGGACACCGTTCAATGATCGCCTATGTCGTTATCGGGCTGCTGTCACTTCTCAGCCTGTCAATTCCCGTAGGCATTGTTCTGTTCCTGCTGGGATTTGGCATTGACGCGTTTTTCAGCAGTTTTCCATTGATCCGCGGGCTGGGTCAGATGGTCTGGTCGGCGTCAAACAGTGCCACGTTGATTGCGATCCCGTTCTTTGTGCTGTTGGGCGAGATCCTTGTGCGCAGCGGGGTGGCAACGCGCACCTATGCCGCGCTCGATCGGTGGGTGTCGTGGCTGCCCGGCGGGTTGATCCATGCCAATATTGCCACGGCCACCATGTTCTCGGCCACCTCAGGCTCATCGGTTGCCACCGCCGCGACGGTGGCAACCGTCGCCATGCCGCAGGCGGAAAAGCTGGGCTATGACCCCAAGCTTTTTTCGGGTGCCATCGCGGCAGGCGGCACCTTGGGGATCATGATCCCGCCTTCGATCAATCTGATCGTCTATGGGTTCCTGACCCAAACCTCGATCCCGCAGCTTTTTCTGGCGGGCCTGGTGCCCGGAGTTATGCTTGCCCTGGCCTTTATCGTCGCGGTGGCCATCATCTGTTCGCTGCGCCCCGAACTGGGCGGCGAGCGGCGAATTTTCCCTTTGCCGCAAATGATGAAAGCGCTGGTTCAGCTTTTGCCCATCATCCTGCTTTTCATGATGATCATCGGCTCAATCTACAAAGGCTGGGCCACCCCGACCGAGGCCGCCGCCGTCGGTGTCGCAGGGGCCTTTATGATCGCGCTGCTTTTTGGCGGCATGTCATTTGCAATGATCGCCGAAAGCCTTTTGGGCACCGTCAAGATCACTTCGATGATCATGCTTGTTGTGATCGGCGCCTCGTTCTTGAATTTTACCCTGGCCTCGGCGGGGCTGGGACAGGCGCTTGAGGCGTTTCTGACCGGGCTTGGCCTGTCATCCTTCGGCACGATCCTGGTGGTGGTGATGATCTATATCGTCCTTGGATTTTTCATCGAGACGCTATCGCTGATGGTGGTCACCATCCCGATCATCGTCCCGCTGGTGGTCCAGCAGGGATATGATCCGATCTGGTTTGGCATCCTGATGATCGTGCTGATCGAGATGGCGCTGATTACCCCGCCTGTGGGGCTGAACCTTTATGTCGTTCAGGGCGCACGTAAAAGCGGCAACCTGACCGAGGTAATGTTGGGCACCATCCCCTTCGTTCTGGTGATGCTTGCAATGGTTGCGGCGCTTATCGCCTTTCCGCAAATAGCGCTGTTTCTGCCCGAAGCGTTAAAATAACCGGCGGCGGAATAATCGGTGACCGACATACGAACGTCTTTGATCGCGACAAAGAGCGCGCGCGGAACGATCAGCATTTGCGCGTTGAAAAAATGGATTTTTGCGGTATGCCCGCCGGTCAGGGGCGCAGGCCCTGCTCGTGCTGTTCTGGATCGTCCATAAGCGGGGTCGGGCAAGCCACCGCTTCAAGCGCTTTATGATCGGTTATGATGATGCGCTGGCCATCGACCTTGGTGCCGACATCCTGCAGCGATTTCATCGCCCGCGACAGGCTTTCAGGCGTCACGCCGATAAGCGAGGCCAGCACCCGTTTTTCCATCGGAAGGATAAAACTTGGCCCATTGTTATCCAATTTCGCCTGCCGCAGGATATAGGCGGCTAGCCGTTCGCGGGCGGTACGCAGTTTTAGCTCTTTGGTGTGTTTCACAACGCTGCGGTAGCAGGCCGAAAGCTCGGATATCGTGGCCAGCGCAAATTCCGGATCGATGCGGAAAATTGCTCGCAGATCTACGCTGGGCACCAGTACGACCCGAGTTTTTTCCAATGTGCGCGCCGACATCAGATAGGGTGCGTCCTTCATGCAGGCGGCCAGAATAAAGGTGGATACCGGGCGCACCACCTGCATCGTGGTTTCGCGCCCCTGCCAGCCGGCAAAAAGCTCGACCGAGCCTTCCACGACGATATGCAGAAAATCGGCAGCGGCGCCTTCTTCGATCAAACGCACCTGCGCCGGAAATGTCTGGTCATAGGCCGCCCGGGTTAGTGCGGTAAAGTTTTCGCTCGCCATGGCCCGAAACAAGGGCAGGCGGCGTATTTCGCAAAGTTCGTTGTCGCGCACGAGTCGTCCCCAATATCTCCGCCCCTCAATTGACATATGTTAAGTGAAGAAAAGCGCAAGATCCAGCCGGCAATCCGTGTCCGTTCAGCGCTTCATTAACAAACTACGCCTCCACATGTGGCTGGCGTCAAATCAGGGTCGATTGATGCCGCGATGCAGCGTTTCTTGATCTGCATCAAATCCTTACGCGGGCGGCTCTGATCTCACTCAGCCAGACAGGCAACGCAAGACAAGCCTGCGCATGAATTGGAGAAACCCCATGCTTGACACAGCAAATGTATCTGATGGTGACCGCCGCCGCGCCCTGACGCTAAGTACGGTAGCGTTTACGGCCTGTTTCGCGGTCTGGACGATCTTTTCGATCATTGGCGTAGCCCTTAAGGCCGAACTGGGCCTGAACGAGTTCGAGTTCGGGCTGCTGGTTGCGACGCCGGTGCTGACGGGGTCGCTGACGCGGCTCTTTCTGGGGGTTCTGACCGAGAAATACGGCGGGCGTCTGGTTTTCACCGCGCAGATGCTGTTGACGGCGGCGGCGACGTGGATGCTGACATGGGCCTCGACCTATATCGTCTATCTGATCGCGGCGCTTGGGATCGGCCTTGCGGGCGGCTCGTTCATCATCGGTGTCGCTTACGTCTCGCGCTGGTATGGGCCGGGTAAGCAGGGCACGGCACTGGGGATTTTCGGTGCAGGTAACGTTGGCGCGGCGGTTACCACCTTTGTCGCGCCTTTCGTGATGGTTGCCTACGGATGGCAAGGGGTGGCGCATGTCTGGGCGGTGGCGCTGCTTGTGATCGCGCTGGCGTTTCTTTTGTTTGCCAAGGATGACCCCGAACTGGTGGCCCGGCGCAAAAGCGGTCAGCGCGCGCCGACACTGGCCGAACAATTCGCGCCTTTGAAGAACCTTCAGGTCTGGCGGTTTGCGCTTTACTATTTCTTTGTCTTCGGCGGATTTGTGGCAATCGCCCTTTGGACGCCGCATTATCTGATCGACGTCTATCAGGTCGACATCCGCACTGCGGGCATGGCTGTGGCGGCTTTCGGGCTGTCGGGGTCGCTGTTTCGCGCCTATGGCGGGCATCTGTCGGATCGTTTCGGTGCACGGGCGGTCATGTACTGGAGCCTTGGGTTCTCGGCGATCCTTTTGTTCATGATGTCCTATCCGGCCACCGATTACGTCATTCAGGGTAAAAACGGCCCGATCGCGTTCTCGACTCAGATGGATTTTGCCCCATTCGTCATCACGCTGTTTGCGCTTGGCTTTTTCCTGAGCCTGGGCAAGGCGGCGGTCTATAAGCATATCCCGGTCTATTACCCCGAGCATGTCGGCGCTGTCGGTGGCCTTGTTGGTATGATCGGCGGGCTGGGCGGTTTTGTGCTGCCGATCATCTTTGGCGCGGCGCTTGATCTGACGGGCATCTACACCTCGAGCTTTGCAGTACTGTTCGTTCTGGTTTCGATTTCGGTGCTTTGGATGCATCTGGCGATCCGCCGAATGGAACGCGCCGTGCACGGCGAGGTTCTGGACGAGTTGCCGGAGTTGCCTGAGATGCTGAACGTGCCTGTTCCCGAGGGCGCGCCAAGCACCCATACACTGGAGGAATGGAACCCCGAGGACCCGGAGTTCTGGGAGGCCAAGGGCCGGCGGATCGCGCGCCGTAATCTGTGGATCTCGATCCCGGCGCTTCTTCTGGCCTTCTCGGTCTGGATGGTGTGGTCGGTTGTGGTGGCGCGCCTGCCGGCGATCGGGTTCAGCTTCACGCCGGGCGAATTGTTCTGGCTGGCGGCCCTTCCGGGGCTTTCGGGCGCGACGTTGCGGATTTTCTATAGCTTCATGGTGCCGATCTTTGGCGGCCGGTTGTGGACAACGCTTTCGACTGCGTCGCTGCTCCTGCCGGCGATGGGGATCGGCTATGCGGTGCAGAACCCGCAGACACCTTATGTAATCTTCCTGACGCTGGCGCTTTTGTGCGGCTTCGGCGGGGGCAACTTTGCCTCGTCGATGGCCAATATCGCCTTTTTCTATCCCA
>JASBSV010000028.1 GCA_030148745.1 Paracoccaceae bacterium | reverse complement strand
TTCAGCCAGCCATAGGCATTGGGCCCGGAAATCTTATAGGCGGCCGATTTGATCCCCGCCTCTTCGCCGGCGCTTTCTGACTGAAGCTCAACCGTATAGCCGTGCTTTTCGGCCCAGCGCACATACATCCGTGCCAGCATCGAGGCCCAGTCACAGCTTTCGGTGCCCCCGGCCCCGGCGTTGATCTCAAGAAAGGTGTCATTGCCGTCGGCTTCACCGTTCAGCAGCGCTTCGATCTCTTTCTGGGCGGCCTTGTCCACCAGCGTCTTCAGCGCCGCCTCGGCCTCGGCCACGACATCGGTGTCGCCTTCCATCTCGCCCAGTTCGATCAGTTCGATATTATCCGACAGCTCCTGCGCCATGGCCTTGTAGCCATCCATCGCATCGACCAGCATCTGCCGCTCGCGCATCAGCTTTTGCGCCCGCTCGGGGTTGTTCCACAGATCGGGATCCTCGGCCATGGCGTTGAATTCTTCAAGGCGGTGCGGCGCGGTGTCCCAATCCATCCGCTGACGCAGAAGGGTCAGCGATTTTTCAATGGCATCGACATGTGATTGCGTCTCGGCGCGCATTGGCGGTCATCCCCGGTGGTGGTTTCAGATCGCTGTGATACAGCGCCCGGGCGAGGGCGGCAAGCACCTGCCGGCGACGCGCAGGCCGTGGCCCCGGCAACCGGCTTAAACCCCGGTCTGTCTTTTGGTGCGCTGCCGCTTTGGCCCGTTCCGGGGCGGGCCTGCCCCTGCGCCCGCGCGGCCGTTTTAGTAAAGGCCACCCGAGCTGAGCGTTCCAAAGCTGGCCTTGGGGGCCAGTTTGGTGGTGTTGCCATCCGAGGTGACAACCGCCTCTACACTGCTCTGATCGGTTTCACCGGCGGCGAAAAGCGGCAGGTTGGCGCCCATCGCAAAGCCGCCGTCGATCATGCCCGCCACGCCAAAGACCGGCTCTTCGCCATCGCGGAAATATTCTGCCACGACATTGGGGCCGCTGGCATCATCGGCCAGACGGGCGCCGGAATAACGGTCGATCTTGATAAAGCGGCCACCGGGGGGAAGTTTGAAATCTCCGCCGCCGTATTTGGCCGTCGCAACCTTCATAAAGCGGGTAAAGACCGGCCCGCAGGTGGCGCCGCCATAGGCCCCCCGCCCCAGCGAACGGGGCTGGTCAAAGCCTATATAGCAGCCGGCGACGATGTTGGAGGTAAAGCCGATGAACCAGACATCCTTGGCGTCATTGGTGGTGCCGGTCTTGCCCGCCACCGGCACGCCCAGCTTGCCGCCCACCGTCCGGCTGGCGGTCCCGCGCGAGACGACGCCCTGCATCATCGAGGTCAGCTGATAGGCGGTGATCGCGTCGATCATCCGGTCGCGGTTCGACACGATGCGCGGGCCCACGCCGGGGTCGAGCACCGGCAGCTGGCAATCGGTGCAGGTGCGTTTGTCATGGCGGTAAACGGTGCGGCCATAGCGGTCCTGCACCCGGTCGACCAGCGTAGGCTCCACCCGTTCGCCCCCATTGGCGAACATCGCATAGGCCGAGACCATCTTGTAAAGCGTCGTCTCGGCGGCGCCCAATGCGTTGGACAGATAGGGATCGAGCCGGTCATAGACGCCAAAGCGTTCGGCATAAGAGGCAATGGTATCCATCCCCACCTCTTCGGCCAGACGCACGGTCATCAGGTTACGCGACTGTTCGATGCCGATGCGCAGGGGCGCGGGGCCAAAATATTTGTCCGATGCGTTCTTGGGCCGCCAGATGCCCGTTGCCGTAGCCACTTCGATTGGCGCGTCGATGATGATCGTGGCGGGGGTAAAGCCGCTGTCGAGCGCAGCGGCATAGACAAAGGGTTTGAAGGAGGAGCCCGGCTGACGCTGGGCCTGAGTGGCGCGGTTGAACACCGAATCCTGATAGGAAAACCCGCCCTGCATCGCCAGAACCCGGCCGGTGTTGACGTCCATCGCCACAAAACCGCCCTGCACCTCGGGCACCTGCCGCAGCGACCAACGTTCAAAGCTGCCGTCCTTGCCGGTCAACGCGCGCACCAGAACAACATCGCCGACCTTGACCAGATCACCCGCCACCTTCGCCTTGCGGCCAAGTTTGCCGTCCTTGAGACGCGGGCGCGCCCACTGCACATCCTTGGCCGGGATCCAGTCGCCATCCTTGGCCGGCGTCACCCCTTCGATACCGATGCGCGCGTCGCTTTTGGTCAGCTCAAGCACCACAGCCGGTTTCCAGCCTTCGACATCGCGCGGCACATCGGTGGCAGCCAGCGCCTCTTGCCATTTCGCCTGATCCTTCAGAAGCGCCGGATCGATCACCTTGCCGGTGCCGCGCCAGACACCCTTGCCGCGGTCGTATTCTTCCAGAGCCTGACGCAGCGAGGCCGCCCCGACCTTTTGCATTTCAGGATCGATGGTGGCACGCACCGAATAGCCGCCCGAAAAGAACTCCCCCGCGCCGAAATCGCGCGACAGCTGCCGGCGGATTTCATCGGTGGGATAGTCGCGCGGCGGCAGGTTGTTTTTGAATGCCTCGTAATCGCCGTTCTGCACCGTCTTGAGCGGCTCGGCGACGGCCTGTTCATAAGCAGCCTTGGTCAGATAGCCGTTCTGGAACATCTCGCGCAGAACGAAATTGCGCCGCTCGGTGGCGCGCTTTTTCTCGCGCACGGGGTGATAGTTGGACGGCCCCTTGGGCAGGGCTGCCAGATAGGCCGCCTCTTCGGGGCGCAACTGACTTAGGGTCTTGTTGAAATAGGTCTGGGCGGCGGCGGCCACGCCAAAGCTGTTCTGGCCCAGAAAAATCTCGTTCAGGTAAAGCTCGAGGATCTTGTCCTTGCTCATGGATTTTTCGATCCGTGCGGCAAGGACGATTTCCTTGACCTTACGCTCGGCCGAGCGTGTGCCATCGAGAAGGAAGTTCTTCATCACCTGCTGGGTGATGGTCGAGGCGCCGCGAATATCTTTGCCTCCCGAGCGCACGGCCTCAAGCGCGGCGGCGAACATGCCGCGCGCGTCATAGCCGCGGTGGGTATAGAAATTCTTGTCCTCGGCGGAAATGAAGGCATCCTTGACCAGCGTCGGGATTTCATCGGCCGGGGTGAAAAGGCGCCGTTCCTTGGCAAATTCGTCGATCAGACGCCCCTGACCGGAATAGATCCGGCTGATCGTCGGCGGCGTATATTGGGCCAGGCTTTCATAGCTGGGAAGATCGCGGCTGTAGATCCAGAAGATCATGCCGATCCCCAGCGCCGCGAACAAAAGGCCAAGCGTGATCCATGTAAAGATCGCGCCGAAGAAAGATAGGATAAACCGGATCAACTGTGATCGCCTTTCAGCAACGTGTTTGGGCAAGGGCCCCTGTTTAGCGGCTTATACGCGCGCGCCACGGCGGGGTCAAAAGACGATCCCGCGATCAGGGCGGAAAACAGCGCCGGACCGCTCACCATCGCGTCAACACCGGCGCCAACGCTGCGTCAGTTGCGCAAGAGCTGGGCGCGGGCGGCGTCCTGATCGGCCCAGACCACCAGCGCGCGGGCGATCCCGCCGGCCAGCCGGGCGCGCCAGCGTGCCGATTGCAGATCCTCAAGATCGCGCGCATCCGACAGAAAGCCCAGTTCGATCAGGACCGAGGGGATATCGGGCGATTTGAGCACCGAAAACCCCGATCCGCGGTTTGGCCGGCTGCTGAGCCGGGTGCCGCTGTCGCCGATCCCCCTGACCAGCGCCTCGGCCAGGTTTTCCGAGCGCGGCGCGGTGTCGAGCCGCGCCAGATCCATCAGCACAAGCGCGACCGTATCGTCCTGCGCGCTAAGGTCGAGCCCCACCAGAAGATCCTGACGATTGTGCCGCTCAGCCAGTTTTTGCGAGGCGATATCAGTGGCGGTATCGGACAGGGTATAGACCGTCGCCCCCGAGGCCCGCCCCGCCGCCAGCGCATCGGCGTGCAGCGAGATGAACAGATCGGCGCGCTGCTGATGGGCCAGTGACACGCGGGTTTCCAGCGGGACAAAGACATCGTCATCCCGGGTCAGAAAGACCTTGAAACGCCCGGTTCTGACCAGCCTCTCCTTCAGCTCGCGCGCGAAGGTCAGGGTCAGATCCGCCTCTTTCAGCGTCTCAGCGCGGGCGCCGGTATCGATGCCGCCATGGCCGGGGTCAAGCATTACCACCAGCGGCGCCGCCGGATCGCGGGGCGTGCGCGCCGGCGCGGCGGGCGGCAGAGACGGGGCGCCCGGGGGCGCGGGCGGCGCACCGGCGCGGGCGGCAAATTCCCCCGCCGAAACCGGCGCCAGCCGCAGCGCCAGCTTTGCCGTGCCGGCAGCCGGATCGGACTTCATCTCGGCGGTTTTGAGGGCCAGCGGGCGGGTCAGCCCCAGCACCATGCGCGACCAGCCGCCCGGCACCTGACCCAGCGCGGCGCGATCCACCAGCGCCGATGCGGTCAGCCGCGCCGGGCGCATCCCCTGCCATGATACTTCGCGAAAATCGACGACAAGCCGGCGCGGCGCATCAAGGATATAGACCCGGTAGGGCACGCCCTGGGTCAGGGCAATCTCGACTGTCAGCGCATCGCCCCTGTCGGCGCTGAAGCTTTGCTCGGGCAGCACCCGCGCCAGCGCCGAAAACGCCGCCTGCGCGGCAAGCGGGCCGGCAGAGGCCAGCGCGGCCAGCAGCGCCGCCGCAAGGGCAAGGGAGAATTTCGTCATATGCCTGTCCTGCTGCCGTTTGGCGATTTTGCCACGACAATAGGCGAAAGACCGGCGGCTGTGAATGCCCTGAGGCAGGGCGGCGGGCCGGATCGGCGCAAGCGGGGCCTAGCGCCGGGTCTCCATAAAGGTTTTCAGCCGCGCTAGCCCTTCGCGGATATCACCGGTCGCGCGGGCATAGGAAAAGCGCAGCGTTTGGTGCCCGCGGTGCGGGTCGAAATCAAGGCCCGGGGTGACCGCGACCCCGGCCTGATCAAGGATCTCGGCAGCAAAGGCGCGGCTGTCGGAGGTCAGATCGCTGACATCAGCATAGACGTAAAAGGCGCCATCAGGCGGCGCGATACGGGTAAAGCCCGCCGCGGGCAGACCTTCCAGCATCATGCGGCGGTTTTCGGCATAGACGGCAAGGTTCGCCTCAAGCTCCTCCATCCCGTCAAAGGCGGCCAGTGCGGCAAGCTGGCTGACATGGGGGGCGCAGATAAACATATTCTGGGCCAGACGCTCGACCGTGCGAATATGATCCTGCGGCACCACCATCCAGCCGACGCGCCAGCCGGTCATTGAGAAATATTTCGAAAACGAGTTGATGACATAGACATCATCGGTGATCTCAAGCGCTGAAACCGCCCGGTTTTCGTAATGCAGCCCATGATAAATCTCGTCCGAGACCACGGGCAGCCCCCGCGCCGCCGCCGCCTTCAGAAGCCCCGACAGGGCGGCGCGGTCCAGCATGGTGCCCGACGGGTTGCCGGGCGAGGCAAGGATCAGCCCCGCCAGATCGCCCTGCCCCGCCAGATCGCCCGGCACCGGCTGATAGCGGTTTTCAGGCCGGGTAGGGATGCCCACCGGCGTCAGATCAAGCGCGCGCAGGATCTGCCTGTACGAGGGATAACCAGGCTCGCCCAGTGCGACGCGGTCACCGGCATCGAAAAGCGCGGTAAAGGCCAGAAGGAAGGCCCCCGACGATCCCGAGGTGACGATCACCCGCTCAGGATCAAGCGTGACGCCATACCAGTCCTTGTAAAGCGCTGCGATACGCGCGCGCAGCGCCGGCAGGCCCAGCGAGACGGTATAGCCCATCGGATCGCTGTCCATCTGCGCGGCCAGAGCATCGCGCGCGGCGCGCGGCGCGGCTGTGCCGGGCTGGCCTACCTCCATGTGGATAATGTGGCGGCCCGCCGCCTCGGCCTTGCGGGCGGCCTCCATCACATCCATCACAATGAAAGGATCGACCTGACTGCGGGTTGAGTTCTTCACCTGTCTCTCCTTACACTGCCCTGCGGCCCCCCGGGGGCCTGCAACTGACCCGGGTTGTTCCAAGCAAGAGGATGACAGTCAATGGCGCGTTTTTCCGCACACCGAAAAGCCGCGCTGGTGCTGATGGCGGGGCTGGTGGCACTTTTGGCGGCGGCGGGCGGCGCGCGCGCACAGATTCTGCTGCGCGATCCCGAGATCGAATATGCGCTGGATCAGCTCTCGTCGCCGATCATTCAGGCGGCGGGCCTGTCGGCGGCGCGGCTGAAGGTGATGGTGATCAAGGATGCCTCGCTGAACGCGATGGTCGGCGACAGCGAACATATTTTCATCAATTCGGGCCTGATGCTGCGGCTGACGACGCCGGCGCAGTTGCAGGCGGTGATCGCCCATGAGGTAGCCCATATCGCCAACGGCCATATCAGCCGGCGAATCAGCAATGCGCAGGCCGCCGGAACGGTGGCCAAACTGGGTATGCTGTTGTCGCTGGGCGTGGCCGCGGCGGGGCAGACCTATGCGGCGGCGGGGCTGGCGCTTGGGACGACGGCGGCGGCGAACCGGGCCTTTCTGGGCCACACGCGCACCGAAGAAAGCGCCGCCGATCAGTCCGCCGTGCGCTATATGGCCAGTGTCGGGGTCGCACCGCAGGCAATGCTGGATGTGCTTGAGCTGTTTCGCGGGCAGGAATTTCTGAGCAGCGCCCGGCAGGACCCCTATGCCCAGTCGCATCCGCTGACGCGCGACCGCATTCGCCGCCTGCGCGGCTTTGCCGCCGCCTATAAGGATGTGGCGCGCGACAACCCGCAGGCCGACTATTGGTTCAGCCGCGGTCAGGGCAAGCTGAGCGCCTTTCTGCGCGCGCCGGGCTGGACCCTGCGGCGGGTCGGGACCAAGGACACATCCGACAGCGCGCTGATCCGGCGGGCGGTGGCCTATCACCGGATTCCCAAGGAGGCGGCGGCGCTGAAAGAGATCAACACGCTGATCGCCCGGCGCCCGCGCGATGCCTTTGCCTATGAGCTGAAGGGGCAGATCCAGCTGGAATCGCGCGATTTCGGCGGGGCCACGAAGTCCTATGGCAGGGCGCGGCAACTGATGCCGAAAAACGCCCCGATTATAGCCGGTTACGGGCGGTCCTTATTGGTTTCCGGCAAGCCGCGCGCGGCGCTGAAGGTGCTGGAGAGCGCGCGGGCGCGTGATCCCGGCAACCCGGGGCTTTTGCGCGATCTGGCCACGGCCTATGCAAAGATCGGGCAGAACGGGCAAGCCTCGCTCGCCACGGCCGAGCGCTATGCAATCAGCGGGCGGATGAAGGATGCGGCGATCCACGCCAAACGCGCGATGGGTCTGTTGCCGCGCGGCGCGCCCGGCTGGCGACGGGCCGAGGATATTGCCGTTGCCGCCGAGCAGGTGAAGACCAAAAGATAAGCGCATCTTGCACCGATAGGATTGAAAAAATGATCAATAGCCTGCACCACGTCCAGATTGCGATGCCCGCAGGTCAGGAAGCTGAAGCCGTGGCATTCTACGTTGGCGTCCTAGGGCTTAAAATAGTGGAGAAGCCCCTTATCCTGAAGCACCGGGGCGGAGTTTGGTTTGAACTGGGTAATGTACGGGTACACCTTGGAGTTGAGGAACCATTTTCACCCGCTAAAAAGGCCCATCCAGCTTTTGAAGTACACTCGATCGATGCCATGAGCGAGCGGCTGACACAGCGTGGTTGTGCCGTAGAGAAAGGCAGTGATCTGCCCGGGGTATCCCGCATCTATGTCCACGATCCCTTTGGAAATCGGATCGAGCTTTTACAACGTACGCTGCACGACAACGGCTCCCCAACCTAGGTGCAGGATAAAAAGTAACACATGCGTCCAAGCCGGCGCCTAACCCGGTGTCGACTGAGGGCGGGTTTCGGCAAAGGCCTGGGTGATGATCTGCAGCGATGAAGATAAAAACAGCGTGGCCATGACCGAGGCGACGATCAGGTCGGGCCAACCGGTTGCGGTGCCCCAGACGCCGAGTGCGGCGAAAATCACTGCGATATTTCCGATCGCATCGTTGCGCGAGCACAGCCAGACCGAGCGGACGTTGGCATCGCCGTCCTTGTAACGGACCAGAAAAAGCACGCTCAGCAGGTTCACCGCCAGCGCCAGAAAGCCGATAGCGCCCATGATCTGGGCCTGCGGCACGCCGATATAAAAGACCCGGTAGAGGGTGGAGCCCATGACCCAGCCGCCCATCGCCAGAAGGCTGAGCCCTTTGAGCATGGCCGCACGCGCCCGGATACGCAGCGAGGCGCCGATCACCGCCAGAGAGAGGCCGTAGGTTAGCGCATCGCCCAGAAAATCCAGTGCATCGGCAAACAGCGCCTGCGAGCCGGCAAGCTGCCCTGCCCCCATT
>JASBSV010000016.1 GCA_030148745.1 Paracoccaceae bacterium | reverse complement strand
CATGAGAATTTCCTTTCCTGTCGGTTGGTTTCAATCGGCAGACATAAGTCGGGCGCGAAGCCGCGAGACCTCGCGCCCTTTCTGGATGCCATCCGGCCCCAAAATCCCGCACGCCGCTGCCAACTGCGTGCGGGCAAAACTTGTCAAACCGTGGGTTGTGATGTGTGCGCGACTGTGTGTTCTTCGATCCATTCGAGGAGGTCGCTATAGCGATACCGAACAGACCGCGCGGATACTTTTACGAAACGCGGGCCGCCGCCCCGACACCGCCAGTTCTGAAGCGCCCGAATGGAGTAGCAAAGCACGTCTGCCGCCTCGGTTTCGGTCATAAGGCGGTCCTTATGAGTAGTCGCATTAGAAATTGCATTTTTCTGGCTCATGCCTGTCTCTCCCGTTTCTCTTGGCGTTGTTTATGTTGCTAAGAAATACTGGTGAGCAGTCAGTTCAGATAGCCTCAGCGATTTTAGAAAGTTTGCGCCAAAACGCCGGGGGTTTAAAAAATGTATATTTTACAATCAACTACATGGCAAAAATAGTTTGCCGCGCAAATTGTGTTTCCAAATCCCCTGAGGTTTACCGCCGGCCTGGTTGTTTGAGCGCATCAGCGGCATATAAGTTCCATGCAGAAAGAAAGAGGGATCCGACATCAAGGTCCGAAAAAAACTCTTTGCATGCCGCTTCGGCGTCTTTCTTTCGAAACGGCACGGCCGCGTCAATTTTTTGCGCCTGATAGAGCCGAAACCAATCGACAACTCTGTTTTCCAAACGATCCTGTCGGATCTTGATCAGATCCCATTCATAGGGCCCTGTCCAAGCTTCGAAGTTGCGCCGAAGAAACCCGACCGCCATACGTTGCCGCCCCCATGCTTCAGGAAGCCGGGCGTATGAAAATCGAAAGCTCAATTCAAAATCAGGATCGGACAGTATCTCATTCCAACTACCATCAGGCATTAAATGTCCGTGAACCGCGCAAAAGGCGAGTTCCTTGGTGCTAATTGCCTCGAGCAACCGCTCTTCAACGGTTTTGCGTCGTTCATATGCCTGCCTATCCGACAAACGCATATCAAACGTCTCTCCGAAGCGGTCACGGTCTGCTCTGGCGCGTCTCGTTGCGTCGGCGCGTTTCTCCAACTCATTTCTGTGCCTTTGGTATTCGTCTTCCGTCATCTCCGAGGTGACAGCCAGTTTGAGATCCATTTCGGTTTGGCGGCAGCGCCTTAATTGAAGCTTCAAACGCTCGTGTTCTTTGTTGATATCTGTGCTAGTGGTTTCAACGCTGTGGCTCCCGGCAATCTCTATTCCTGTCCATGTTTGCGGAAACATAAAACACCCGACGCGCCAGAAGGCGTCGCTGAGCAGAATGTAGTTGTCGGCATCGACTTGAAGGCTTGGCAGTCTGGGTTGCATTTTCATCCCTTCGATTAGATTGTCTTTTGATAACGAGGATTTCCCGCATGAGGTTGGGACACTGGCCCTTTAAACGACATACAACTTTCGAGGTCCGGGTGAGTCACGCTTTGCCAAGGTGGACGCCAAACGGTTAGAAACGGAACCCGCCGCCCGCTGAACGGCATCGTCAGCAAGATGCGCATAACGCAAGGTGGTTTGAAGGTTCTTGTGCCCCATGATCTCTTTAAGGGTGAACGGGTCGATCCCGTTCTGAATTGCAACTGAGGCGTATGTATGCCGCAGATCATGCAGGCGTACGTCGTTCAGCTCAGCACGTTCGCGGATGCGTCTCCATGGGCGTTCAAGATCGGTCAGGCAGCCATCATGTGTGATCCCCAAGATGACGTAAGGGTTCCCTTCGCGGCGCGGCAAGCTCATCAGGATCTCATAGGCCTCGCGGGGCAGGGGGATGCGCCGCCGTCCGGTTTTACTGTCTGGCAAGTCAAGATGGTTGAACTGAACATAGTCCCATTTGAGCGTTGTGATTTCGTTCCTGCGGCAGCCGGTCAGGATCAAGAGCATGATCGCAGCGACAACAAAGACGGTCTCGCTGCCATCTTCCAGACAGTCGTTAAGCGCCTGACCGAGGCGTATTTGCTCCGCGTCGCTCAGATAACGCTTCTTTTCTTCCTCGCGGTTCTTCTTGATCCGCCGCGCCGGATTGGTGCCTTCATCACGCAACCCCCAATCCTCAGCCATATTAAAGAGCTTAGAAATGAGGGCCAGAACGCGATTTGCCTGATAGGGTGCGGTTGCGCTCATTTTGAGGTGAAGTGCAGCGACGTCAGAACGTGTCACATCATTGATTTGCATCGGGCCCAGAGCGGGCTTGATATTTCGCCGGATGCACATTTCATAGGAACGGTTGGTCGACGGTTTGCAGTGCACCGCTGCATAGTCGTTCATAAATCGCTCGCAGAGCGCCGCAACCGTTGGCGCTTGCTGTTGTTTCTTTCGCTTGCCAGAAGGATCGTCGCCACGCACGACATCGCCCAAAAGGCGCTTGGCTTCAGCGCGCGCCTGATCCGAAGTCAGAATACCATGCGAGCCGATGGTGTAGCGCCGTGTGCGCCGCCCGGATCTGTATTGAACCATGTAGGTCTTCTTGCCGGATGGATAAATTCGCACTCCGAAGCCGGGAACCTCACTGTCCCATTCGATATAGTCCTTCTCTTGGATTTCGAGCGCTTCGACAGATCGTTTTGTGAGCCGGAACATTTGAGAACATCTCCAGTTTGGGTTTGTCTGCCGGAAGCAATACGGAAGCACCGTGCAGCAAGTTCTGGAGTAAACTGTGAAGAATGAGCGGAGCTAATGTCAACACAAACCATTGATTCCAAATTATTTTTCAAAGTGTGGCGGAATTTGGCGAAAGTGAGAGAAACCGCCTGACCGGGACTTCTAATCAGCAGGTTGGGGGTTCGAGTCCTCCCGGGATCGCCAATATTACGCCGGCGCATAGGCTGGGCCCTTCGATGCACTGCCTGGCGCGGGCCGCGCCCGCTCTCAGCGATAACATCATTCGTTTCCAAAAGGTTACTTCTGCTCCTGACGCGGGGTGTCGGTCTGGTTCAACTCTTTCAGGTTTTTTCGATCTGCCCGCCCGGTCCAAAAATAAAAATTAGCCCTTGCCGAAACCGGTTTCGGGGAAAATCATGAAACCATGATGCAAAAGACTCACAGCGCCAATGCCCGGACTGCGCAGCCCCGGTCGGCCCGCCCCGGGCGGGTGCGGATCGGTGATGTGGCGGCTTCGCTGGGTCTGACAAAGGGCACGGTGAGCAGGGCGCTGAACGGATATCCCGACATCGCCGAAAGCACGCAGTTGCGGGTCAAACGCGCGGCCGAGGCGATGGGCTATCGTCCCCTGGCCCACGCCCAGGCCATTCGTACCGGACGGGTTCGCGCCATGGGCCTGATCGTCGAGATCGGCGAATACGATTCTCACCGGCCCTTTCTGGCGGAGTTTCTGGCCGGCGTTACGCGCGCGGCGGGCGCCGAAAGCTGGACCCTGACGGTGGCGACATCGGTGTCGCCCGAGGATACCCAGACGACGCTGGCCCGGCTGGTCGATGAGCATAAGGCGGATGGTTTCATCCTGCCCCGGACCCGGTGGAGCGACCCGCGTGTCGATCTGCTTCGCGCTCAGGGAATACCGTTCATCCTCTATGGCCGCACCGCCGATACTACCGGTTGCGCGTGGTTCGATATTCTGGGTGAGGATGCTATGCGTGACGCGGCCGTGCGTCTTGCCGGGCAGGGGCACCGCCGGATTGCCTTTGTGAACGGCGGCTCGGAGTATAATTTCGCCCGGGTTCGGCATGAGGGTTACCTCAAGGGGCTGGAGGAGGCGGGCCTGCCCGCAGATCCCGCGCTGATGGCGACCGATGCGGTGACCACCGAAGATGGGAAGGCAGCGGCAGAGCGGCTCTTGCGGCTGGATCTCCCGCCCACGGCTTTCGTTTATGCCACCGACAAGGCGGCATTGGGCCTTTATCGCGCGGCGCAGGATCTGGGGCTGCGCATTGGCAGCGATCTTTCGGTGATTGGTTATGACGGACTGCCCGAGGGCGCTTTTGCCCAGCCGCCACTGACCACCTATTCGGTCGATACCGCCCATGCCGGAGAGCGCCTTGCCGCGATGCTGATCGAGCGTATTCGCGGCGCCGCGCCCGAAGATCTGCGTGAGCTGGCGCCGGCACGTCTTATTGCGCGTGGCTCGGACGGGCCGCCGGCGCTGAGTTCTGAGAAACTGGCCACGCTTGTGCGGGCCAAAGAAGGTCACATTCAAGGGAGGAACCAATGACCTATCAACCAAAGGCAAGACTGTCGAAACTTCTGGCGGGGGCATCGCTTGCCCTGGCGCTGACGGCGCTGGGCGTTCACGCCGAAACCATCCGTTTCTGGACCACCGAAGAGCAGCCCGAGCGCCTTGCAAAGCAACAGGAAATGGCGGCCGCCTTCAAGGCCGAGACCGGAACGGACGTCGAGGTTATTCCGGTCACCGAAAAGGATCTGGGCACCCGGGCCACCGCGGCCTTTGCAGCCGGCGATCTGCCTGATGTGATTTATCACACGCTGCAATACACACTGCCATGGGCCGAGGCCGGTATTCTGGATACCGAGGCGGCAACCGATGTCATCAAGGATCTGGGGGTCGAGACTTTCGCGCCCGGCGCACTGGCGATGGCGGCCTATCAGGGCGGATATACCGCAGTTCCGGTCGATGGCTGGACGCAGATGATCGTCTATCGCAAGGATCTGTTCGACGCAAATGGTCTGGCCGCTCCGACCACATACAAGGCGGTTCTGGATGCGATTGCCAAGCTGAGTAATCCGCCAGAGATGTATGGCTTTGTCGCGGCCACCAAAGTGGACGAAAACTTCATGAGCCAGGTTCTGGAGCATGTATTTCTGGCCAATGGCGTCTCGCCCGTGGGCAAGGATGGCTTCAAGCCGCTGGATGTGGCCAAAACGACCGAAGTTCTGAACTTCTACAAAGCCATTGCCAAAGCCTCGCCCCCGGGCGAGCTTTACTGGAAGCAATCGCGTGAGCTTTACTTTGCCGGCAAGGCGGCGATGATCATCTGGTCGCCCTTCATACTTGATGAACTGGCCGGCCTGCGCGATAGCGCCCCGCCCACGATCAACGACGATCCGACCACCCGCGACCTTGCTGCGGCGACCGGGATCGTGACCAATTTTGCGGGCCCATCGAACCCCAAAGGCGCGGCCTGGGGCGATGTGCGCTATTTCGGGATCACCGCTGATGCCAATACGGACGCGGCGATGGAGTTCGTGAAATATTCGATGGACGAAGGCTATACCCAGACGCTTTCAATAGCACCCGAAGGCAAATTCCCGGTGCGCCGCGGAACCAAGGAAGATCCCAATAAATTCCGTGATGCGTGGTCGAAACTACCTGTCGGTGTGGACCGCAAGGCGCCCTTGGGGGATCTTTATTCGGCCGATATGATTTCCGAGATTGTCGGCGGTCTGGATGTTGCCCAGCGCTGGGGCGTGGCCGAGGGGCAGCTTTCGCTGGCCTCCAAGATGATCAACAGTCAGATCATCAACCGGCTGGTGCGCGAATACATCGACGGCAAGCGTGACGCCAAGGCGACGGTTGCGGAAATGAATGCCGAACTGGCCAAAATAAAGTAAACCGGCATTGGTCGGGGCCCTTCTGATTGCGGAGGGGCCCCGCAATTGGCATCGGGCGGCAGCTGACTGAGCCGCTGTCCTTTTCTGACCCACAACGGAGAGCCGTCATGGCCGTAGCCCCCCCACAGGGAACCGGCCCCTTGCAAAAGCGCGAAGCGCGCCTGGCATGGGGGTTGCTGTTTCCAACCCTTTTCAGTGTCGCCCTGGTGGTGGTTCTGCCGCTTTTGTCGATCTTCTGGATCAGCGTAAAGCCGGTAGGTCTGGCCGATCTGCGTCCGACCGCGCCGATCGTGCGCAAGGACCTGCGCGGCAAGACGGGCGATCAGCGCATCGAATACCGGCTGAGAAACTCAAGCCAGGATGCGCCGATATCATCGGTGGTGCTTAGCGATACGCTGCCTGCGGGGGTCGAGCTTGGCGCGCTGCCGGAGCCTTGCAAACTGAACGGGCGCAAGCTGCGCTGTGATTTCGGGGATATTGCGGGCGGGTTCCGCACCCGGGTGAAACTGCCGGTCGTGGCTATCGATGAGGCTGCCGCCAATGCGATCGAGAAGACCGCGCCGGTGGTCACCGGAAGTGCCGACAACATCCTGACCAATCTGCGCTTCACGACGGAAAACTTTGCAAGGGTCTTCAACGGATCGGAATTCTGGTCGGTTTTGGGCGTGACGCTTTTTTATTCGGTTTTCGGAACCGTTGGCGCATTGGTGATGGGGCTTTTTGCAGCGATGCTGCTGAACAAAAGCTTTCGAGGGCAGGGAATTTTGCGCGGGCTTTACCTTTTCCCCTATGTGGCGCCTGTGATCGCGGTGGCCTTTACCTGGATTGCACTGTTCGATCCTTTTTCGGGTTCGGCCAATGCATTGCTGGTGCAGATGGGTGTCAGCGCCGGGCCGATCAACTTTTTCGGCGACCGGCCGCTGGCTCTGATCATGGTGACAGTGTTCGAGATCTGGCGATATTTTCCGCTGTCGTTTCTGTTCATTCTGGCGCGGATGCAGTCGATCGATACGGATATGTATGAGGCGGCCGATATGGACGGGGCCAGCCCGTTTCAGAAATTCCGCTATCTCAGCTTGCCGCAGCTTCTGGGCATTCTGTCGGTGCTGTTTCTTTTGCGCTTTATCTGGACGTTCAACAAATTCGACGACATTTTCCTTTTGACCGGCGGCAATGCCGGGACCCGCACCCTGACGGTGAATGTCTATGAACAGGCGTTTGCCATTTCGAATATCGGCGCGGGGGCCGCTGTAGCGGTGGTCGTCTTCTTTTGCCTGCTTTTGTTCAGTGTTTTCTTTTTCAAGGTGCTCAGCCGTGAAGAAGGGCTGTGAGGGGGGTGACATGAGTATTTTCTGCAAAGAAGAAGAGGCCTTTGGATGCGGCTGCTGAGATATGGATATGTCACGGCGCCGGTGCTGGGCGCGCTGTGGAGTTTCGTGGCGGCGGTGACGGTGGCGCTTACCATGTCCTTTGTGACCGGTGATGGTTTTCGCCCCTCGGCGGCGGGGGTTCTGGTTCTGGGGGCGGTCACAGGGGCGCTGGCGCTGTTGCGGTTTTCAGGCGCAGCACTGGTGCTGGCGGCGCTGGGGTTGGAAGCTCTGGGCCATTGGGCGGGATTGGGCGCGCTGCGCACATCCGGGCAGGTCAGCGCAGCGGAGGCGGGCGTGATGCTGGTGCTGCTGGCGCTGGCGGTCGCGGTGCCGATCCGCGTGATCCTGCGCGATTGCCCGGCCGGGGCGCTGAGCCGGCATGAATTTGAAGAGGCGGTGATCCGGTTTCTGACGGGGTTTGGATATGTGTTCTTTACCGCCATCGTGATCATCCCCTTTTACGTCATGGTGATGACCAGCCTGAAGTCGCAGCAGGCGCTGTTGCAGAACCCTCTGGATTTTTCAATCGAGCTGTCGCGCGGTTGGGGGCTGTTGCGGAGCTATCGCGAGCTTTTCGTGGATTTCGGGTTTGGCGGGTATCTTGTGACCTCTTTCGTTGTTTCGGTCCTGACGGTGCTGATCACGCTTTTGTTCAGCATCCCCGGTGCCTATGCCGTTGCGCGGCTTCGGTTTCGCGGGCGGGCTGTGATCGGCCGGTCGATCCTGCTGATCTATATGGTGCCGATGATCGTTCTGGCCTTGCCGATCTACATCGCCTTTTCGATGACCGGCCTGCGCAATTCGGTGACGGGGCTGATCATGATCTATCCGGTCACCACGATCCCGGTCGCGCTTTTTATGTTGCAGGGTTATTTCAGGGGGCTGCCGGCCGAGGTTGAGGAGGCGGGCCTTATGGATGGGCTGAGCCGGCTGGCCGTTATATGGAAAATTACGTTGCCGCTGTCGCTGCCGGCGCTGGCCAGCGTTTCGCTTTATGTTTTCATGATTGCCTGGAACGAGTTTCTGCTGGCTTTCATGTTGTTGGATGACCCGTCGAAATTCACCCTTACGCGTGGCATCGCAAGTCTCAATTCATCGGAAATTCCGCGCCAGCATCTGATGGCGGGCGCGGTCATTGCGACGGTGCCGATCATGGCGCTGTTTTTGGGGCTGGAGCGGTTCATGACCAAGGGGCTGACGGCGGGATCGGTTAAGGGATGACGAATATGAAAAGCACTTTTGAGCTTGATGAAGAGGCGCGCCGGATCCTGATCGCGAATGATCGCGGCGGCTATACGGTGCCAACGGACGGGCTTTATCCCTATCAGTGGAACTGGGACAGCGCCTTTGCCGCCTTTGGCTTTGCCTCTTTTGACATCGATCGCGCCTGGCTGGAATTCGAGTGGCTGTTCAAGGGGCAATGGTCCAACGGTATGGTGCCGCATATCCTGTTCCATCAGGTCGATCCGGGATATTTTCCCGGCCCTGAAATCTGGGGCTGTGGCGGGCAGGTTCCGTCATCGGGGATCAGCCAGCCGCCTGTGGCGGCAAGTTTTATGCGCAAGGTCTTTGAGAGCGACCCGGTTGCGGGGCGCCGGCATCTTGAGGTCCTGTTTCCCAGGCTTATGGCCTGGCATGGTTGGTTCATGGACTGGCGGCTGGATCGCGGGGCGGTCTGTGTTACCCATCCATGGGAGGCCGGGCGCGACAATGCGCTGGACTGGGACGCGGCGATGGCGGCGATGGATCCCGCCGGGGTGGGCGAATATACGCGCCGCGACACAAGCCATGTCGATGCCTCGATGCGGCCCACGAAATACGACTATGACCGGTATATCTGGCTGGTTCAGAATGGCCGACGGGCCAATTGGGACGAGGCAGAGATGCTAAAGACCAATCCGTTTCGGGTGGCCGATCCGACCCTGACCTTTACGCTTTTGCGGGCCAATCGCGACCTCAAGGCAATGGGCCGGGCGATCGGCGCCGATACCGCGCGGATCGATGAGTGGATCGGCACGTTGGAGGAGGGGGCAAAGACGCTCTGGAACCCGCAGATCGGGGCATATGATGCGCGTGATGTTCATTCGGGCGCCTTTGCCGGATCGCTGTCAAATGCCTCGTTCCTGTGTTGGTTTGCAGGCGTCGATGGTGAGGCGATGCACCCGCATCTGACGCGGATGCTGCGTGATGTTCCCTTTGCCATCCCCAGTCTGGATCCCGAAAACCCGGCCTTTGACAGCAGACGGTACTGGCGCGGGCCGACCTGGGCGATCATGAATGCGCTGATCGGTTTCGGGCTTGAAGATGCCGGGCTGACTGAAGAGGCGGATCTTCTGCGCCAGAAGACTGCTGCGCTGATCGCCGAGCATGGGTTTGCCGAATATTTCGATCCCTTTGACGGAACGCCCGCGGGCGGAGGTTCGTTCACATGGACTGCGGCGGTCTGGCTTGGATGGGCCTCGGCCTCGGCGGCGCCGGGTGTTGCCGGCACGGGCAGGCGGGTGGCGAACTGATGGGGGGGATCACGCTTAGCGCCGTTGAAAAATGGTTCGGAGAATTGCAGGTCATCAAGGGGATCGATCTGACGATACGCGATGGTGAGTTCATCGTGTTTGTCGGCCCCTCGGGCTGCGGAAAATCGACGCTGCTGCGGATGATCGGCGGGCTTGAAGAAACCTCGCGCGGCGGGATTTTCATCGATGACCGCGAGGTGACAGATCAGCCACCCTCGCGCCGGGGTCTGAGCATGGTGTTTCAGTCCTATGCGCTTTATCCGCATATGTCGGTGCGCGACAATATGGGGTTCTCGCTCAAGACTGCCGGGGCGCCGGCGCAGGAGATCCGTGCAAAGGTTGACGCGGCGGCTCAGGTGCTCAAGCTTGAAGCGCTGCTCGACCGGCGGCCCAAAGAGCTTTCGGGCGGGCAGCGTCAGAGGGTCGCCATCGGCCGCTCGATCGTGCGCGATCCCACCGCCTTTTTGTTCGATGAGCCTTTGTCGAACCTCGATGCATCGCTCAGGGTCGAGATGCGCTATGAAATTGCAAAGCTGCACCAGAGTTTGAAATCGACGATGATCTATGTCACGCATGATCAGGTCGAGGCGATGACGCTGGCCGATCGGATCGTGGTTCTGGATGGTGGCCGGATCGCACAGGTGGGCAGCCCGCGCGAGCTTTACGAAAGGCCCGCGAACCTCTTTGTGGCGCAATTTATCGGCTCGCCTAAGATGAATATTATGCCCTGTTCGGTCTCGGGCGGCCATTACCGGCCGGAAGGCGGGCGCGAAGGGATCTATCGCGCAGACGGCCCGGCCACCCATGTCGGGATCCGGCCTGAACATATAACCCTTGGGGCAAAGGGGCAGGGGCAGTTGGACGGGGTGGTCGATGTGATTGAATATCTGGGCGCTGACAGTTTTCTGATCGTCGATGGCGGCGCATTGGGCCAGCTGACGGTGCGCCAGACGGGCGAAAGTACTTTTGAGGTTGGGGCCGAGGTCGGGCTGATCTTCGACGAGGCGCGTGCAAGTTTTTTTGATGAAGAGGGGCTGGCGCTCGGCCTGGGTTGAAAAACCTGATATCCTTGCCCCCGCAGGAATGTCCGGGGGCAGGATCATGAGAAGTTTTGACGAGATCTGGCAGATCGCCGCGGCGCGCAAGGGCGGTGAGGCGGCTCTTGAGGCTTTGCTGGAGCAGCCCCGCCCGGAAGGGAGCCTGCGCGATATTCCCGAGGATCGCTGGCTGTCGATGATGACGCGCTGTATCTTTCAGGCCGGGTTCAACTGGAAGGTCATCGAGAATAAATGGCCGGCCTTCGAGACGGCCTTCAAAGGGTTTGACGTGGGCAAATGCGCCCTGATGAACGACGAATGGTTCGATGCCCTGCTGACTGACAGCACCATCGTGAGAAACGGCGCGAAGATCCGCAGCGTTTCCCAGAACGCGGCCTTTATTCTGGAGTTGCGGGGCGAAGGCGGGGTGGCGCGGGTTATCGCAGACTGGCCGGATCGCGATTTCGCCGGGCTTCTGGAGATGATCAAGCGACGTGCTACGCGTCTGGGCGGTGCGAGCGGGATGTATTTTCTGCGTTTCATGGGGCGTGACGGTTTTGTCCTGTCACGCGATGTGGTGGCGCGGCTGATCGCCGAAGGGGTGATTGACAAGCCGCCGACGTCGAAGGGCGCGATGCAGCGGGTGCAAGGGGCATTCAATGAATGGGCCGGGCAGTCAGGCCGCCCGCTGAGAGACATCAGCCGGGTTCTGGCGATGAGCCTGTAAAGCGCTTGCACGGAAGGCCCGGGCGCTGCGCGCGTGTCTTTCGTCGGAGCCTCCGGCGGGGATATTTAAGCCAAATGGAAAGAGCCTAGCGGGTTTGGGCCGGGGCGCCGCCCAGAAACGCATTGCCATTTTTATAATCGCAGGGCGCTTCCTGCATTTCGAGGTGCAGATGTGTGCCGGTATAGGGGTGGGCGCGGGCAAGATCTTCGTCAACGTCGATGCCAAGGCCAGGCGCCTCGCCCAGACGGATGAAGCCCTGATCGACGCGGATTGTCCCTTTTATCAGGGCGTCGTGGAAGGGGGTTTCGATCGTTTCAGCCATAAGAAGGTTTGGCGTGACCGTGGCAAAATGCAGATTGGCGGCCCATTCGATCGGGCCGGCGTAAAGATGCGGCGCCATTTCGGCGTTAAAGACTTCGGCGATCGCAGCGATTTTGCGCGCCTCCCAGATGCCGCCGACGCGCCCGAGGGCAGGTTGCAGGATCTTTGCGCCGCCCGATTGAAGGACGGCGGCAAATTCGGGTTTGGTCGTCATTCTTTCGCCCGTTGCCACCGGGATGCTCAGGGCGCGGCTGACCTCGGCAAACTGTTGAAGATTGTCGGGGGGCACCGGCTCTTCGAACCACAGCGGCAGGTAGGGCTCAATCGCCTTGCCGAGGCGAATTGCGCCGCTGGTGGTGAACTGCCCGTGGGTGCCAAAGAGCATATCCGCCCGATCGCCAAGGGTTTCGCGAATGGCGCGGCAAAAGGCGACCGACTGCGCGATATCGCTTAACGCCGGCTGATGGCCGCCGCGCAGGGTATAGGGGCCGGCAGGATCGAATTTGACCGCCGTGTAACCGCGCTCCAGCGCCGCCCCGGCGGCTTTGGCGGCCAGTTCGGGTGACGTCCAGAAGCTGTCGATGTCGTCGCCCGGGCCGGGGTAGAGATAGGTATAGGCGCGGATCTTATCGTTCATCCGTCCCCCCAGAAGCGCCCAGACAGGCCGCCCGCGCGCCTTGCCGATGATGTCCCAGCAGGCGATCTCGAGCCCCGAAAACGCCCCCATCACCGTCAGGTCGGGCCGTTGGGTGAAGCCCGAGGAATAGGCACGGCGAAACATCAACTCGATGTTTTCGGGATTTTCGCCGGCCATGTGGCGTTCGAAAACGTCGTCAATGACGGCCTCCATCGCCTTAGGGCCGACAGATGAGGCATAGCATTCGCCCCAACCGGTGATACCGTTGTCGGTGGTCACCTTAACCAGTATCCAGTAGCGTCCGCCCCATCCCGGCGCCGGCGGCGCGGTTACGATGACCTCAAGATCTTTCAGCTTCATATCGCCATCCCGGCTGTCGAACCTGCCGCCAAAGGAGCATTATTTTTACGCAAGGTCCAGCGCGCCGAAATGCGGGCGCGGCTAGCCGCTTCCGGGGGGCGTCTGACGGTCAAAGACGATCACATTTCGCCGCGCCGCGCCGGTCTTTGTATCGGCGATAGCCTCGTTAATTTGTTCAAGCGGCCAGCGCCCCGAGATCAGCTCGTCCAGTTTCAGTCGCCCTTGGGCGTAAAGATCCAGCATCCATGGGATATCGCGGCGCAGCACCACGTCACCCATTTTCGATCCGATCATGCCCTGTCCGGTGGCGGCCAGATTGACCGGCTCGACCGCGATCTGTGCGCCGGAATGCGGCATTCCTACCATGATCACCCGCCCGCCGGGGGCCAGAAATTCCGGGCCCTGCTCATAGGCAGAAATTGCGCCGACGGTTACGATCACCGCCTCGGCGCCTTTGCCCAGCGCGCGGCGCGTTGCCGCCGGCGCTTTGGCCGAGGCAAGAACGCCGTCTGTTGCGCCAAAATCCATGGCGGCATCAAGCTTGGCCTGATTTGTATCAATGGCGACGATACGGCGGGCGCCGGCGATGCGCGCGCCCTGAATTGCATTGAGGCCAACGCCGCCGGCCCCGATCACCACGGCATCCTGCCCCGGTCTGAGCGCCGCGCTGTTGACCACCGCGCCAAGCCCGGTAATCACCCCGCAGGACAGGAGCGAGGCCGCATCCATCGGCATATCGGCGGGTATTGCGGCGATCTGGCTTTGATCAACCACGACTTTCTCGGCAAAGGCGCCTGTCGCCATCGCCTGATGCAGCTTTCCGCCCCCGGTGGTTGTCAGCGGCCCGTGGTCGCCGTCATAGGGGGTGGAGCAGGAAACCGGCGCGCCGCCGGCGCAGCTTGGGCAATGGCCGCAGGCGCGGATCAGTGTCACGATGACCGTGTCGCCCGGCCCGTAACCATGCACCCCGTCCCCCAGCGCCGTGATGCGCCCTGCCGCCTCGTGGCCATAGACCGCCGGGAGCGAGCCGCCCCAGCCGCCCTCGGCAAAGGAGATATCCGAATGGCAGATCGCGCAGGCTGAAAGCGTGACTTCGACCTCGCCCGTTTTGGGCGCGCGAAGCTCGACCTCGCGGATTTCAAGCGGCTGGCCAAAGGCGTGACAGACAGCGGCGCGGATTTTTGTCATGGTGGGGTCCTTCACCTCTTCAGGGCGCAGCGTCGCAGCCCGGCCTTGAAACCTCAATAGGGTGTTTTATGAGATCCTACCGGTCTAATCGGACCGTGCGCCGGCGGTCAGAAACTCCAGCGGAACAATCTCCAGCGCGCGCTGATGCGTCGCTTCCAGGTTGACCCGGGGCGGCAGGCCTTCTTCATGGGCCTGAAGAAAGCGGCTGGCGCAAAGGCACCAGTGATCGCCGGGAACTAGCCCGGGAAAGCCGAATTCAGGCCGCGGGGTGGACAGATCATTGCCAACATATTTCGAGAAGGCCAGAAACTCGGCCGTCATGATGGCGCAAACTGTGTGGCTGCCCTGATCCTGATCACAGGTGTCGCAGGCGCCGTTACGGAAAAAACCGGTAAGCGGATCCTGCGAGCAGGGCCTAAGCGCCTCGCCCAGAACATTCAGTGACGGGTCCATTTCCATGGCATTCATCCTAATGCGGCAAGGCGCAGTCTAACGGCCATTGCGCGTAAGGTGTAGCACCAAAATCTCAGGGCGGCGGCGCGCGCCACTCAATCCAGCGTCCGTGAAAATCGGCGCGTCCCAGGGCCGTTTTCTGGCCGCCGGGCCAAAGCTGCAGTGACAGGCCGGCGCCATGGGGATTTTCATCGGCTTCCATTGCGAACCATGCCAGCGGCGCCTGATCGCTGGCGCGCCGCCCTGCGGCAGTGATCGCCGCCTCGGCCTGCTGTTTCACCTTCGCCGGAAAATACTGCCAGGCGACGGTATGAAAAATAAGATGCAGCTTGCCGGGATGCGCCTGCGACAGGCGCGTCTCAAGCCACTGGGCCGCGTCACCGCGATCAACCTCGGCAGATGCCACGGAAATCGCGGATTGGGTGCGCGCAATGCGGTCAGGCTGATCCGGCCAGAGATACGACAAAAGCTTAAGCTGCCCAGCCGCATCGCGCGGGTCAATCGGGCTGAGGTCAACGCCGCGGCGCCCTGCGATCACTGGCCGCGCGTCCAGAGGGCAGGGGCCCGACCAGTCAGGCGTCAGCGTCAGGGCTGGGCTTTCCGGGCCAAACCGCGCGCCGCCGATGGCCAGCCCAAAGCGGTCCCACATCAGGTTCAGACCGGCGCTGGCACCCAGTTCCGACAGGATCAGAGGCATCTGGTATTGCGCGGTCAACCAATTGCCCACTGCGATCAGCGCCGCACTTCTGCGCACCTCATTCGTTTGCGGCGGGCTTTCGATCCATTCTGCAATAAAGCTGGCCTGATCGCGGATCGCGTCACCAAGCGCCCGCTCAAGCGCCGCATCGCTTGCCTCATTTGGCGGATAGACGGCGATCAGCCCCGGCGCCGCCTTCAGCCGGACCAGCGCATGCAGGGCCCCGGCCAGCCTGAGCGGAAGCGACGCCCCGCGTGGCCCGATATCCCCGCGCCAGTCCTTTAGCTGGCGTGATAGAGTGCTGTCGCGTTCCAGAACCGGGATCAGCGTCCGCAACAGCCGCGCGGTGAAGGGCGATCCAAGATCGCTGCAGGCCTGCGCCTGTGCGGTAAGGGCCCGGCGCAGCTTCACCTAAACTTGTCTGCCAGCTTTTGCAGCGCGCTGCGTTTATCAGGCGACGCCTCGGGGTCACGCCCGGCGGGGCGGGCCGCTGGCGCATCCGTTTTCGCCGCGCTTGCCGAATTGCGCGCAGGCGCGGCGCGCAGGCCTACGGCATTAAGAAATCTGGCCGGATCGCCCTTGGCCAGATCGGCCGCACCATCGCTGATCCCCTCAAGGACATCGCTCAGCCAATTTTTATCGGCGCTGGAAAAATCGCTCAGAACAAACCCCGCGACCCGGTCTTTATGTCCCGGATGCCCAACCCCGATGCGTACCCTTTGATAGGCCTCGCCGATGTGCTGATGCAGCGACCGCAGACCATTGTGCCCTGCATGCCCGCCGCCCGATTTGACACGGCATTTACCGGGCGCCAGATCGATCTCGTCATGAAAAACGGTGACATCCTCGGGCGCCAGTTTGAAAAACCGCATCGCTTCGCCTACCGACTGGCCCGAAAGGTTCATGAAGGTCTGAGGCTTAAGCAGCGTTACCTTCTGCCCGTCCAGCCGGCCTTCGGACACAAGGCCCTGAAATTTCGCGCGCCATGGCGAAAAGCCGTGATCCCCGGCGATATGATCAACGGCCATGAACCCGACGTTATGCCGGTTAAATGTGTATTTCGCGCCGGGGTTCCCGAGGCCCACAAATAGCTTCATATCCTGCCAACTCCGCTGCCTGCCTCAGTCTAACCTGCCCGCGGCAGCGGTGCAAAGACATCAGGCCCCGGCCGGCCACGGTATTTGCATGATGCACAAATAAAAAACGAGGCCCGAAGGCCTCGCTCAATCGCGTCCGCTTCAGGGGTTTTTACGCCTCTTCTTCGTCCTCGGCGGCGGTTTCTTCGGCCGGAGCCTCCTCAGCGCCATCCTCATCTTCGCCGTCGCTCAGCAGAGCGGCCGGGGCCGAGATGTTGGCAATGACAAAGTCACGGTCGATGGTCGGTTTGGCGCCGGCGGGCAAAGTGATGTCCGAAATGGTAATCGTGTCGCCAATCTCCAGACCGGCAATATTTGCGGTCAGGTGATCGGGGATATCGCCGGCGGTGACGACCAGTTCCACTTCGGGGCGCACAACCGACAACAGACCACCCTTGCGAATGCCGGGGCATTCGTCTTCACCCTCGAAATTCACATGGATAAAGAGGTTAATCTTGGTGGTGCGCTTCAGGCGCATCAGGTCAAGATGCGTCGGCAGATCCTTGACCACGTCGCGCTGAACGTTCCGGCAGATGACGCGCACATCATCGTGACCGTCAACTTTCAGGTTAAAGAGGGTCGAAAGAAAGCGCCCCGCACGCAGCTTCTTGAGCAGCACGTTAAAGGGGATGTCGATCGCTACGGGGTCAACGCCGCCGCCGTAAACGATGCCTGGTACGTTCCCGTCCCTGCGGGATTGACGAGCGGCCCCCTTGCCTGTCCCCGTCCGTACCGTGGCGTGAAGATCTGGAATCTGACCAGCCATGGTATTCTCTCCGATGTTAGGGCGGGCATCCTCCAAGGGTGTATGCCCGCGTGAAGGCGCTGCTATAGGCAAGTTTCCTGCGATTGAAAAGCGAAATTTACTTGCCGCGGCAAAGGGGCCATGGCAAGCGCTGCAAATGTCCCTTCGCAGCGCCCTCAGGATCTCGCGCGGACCCGCCACCGCCTTTGTCGTGGTCGGGCTTTACTGGGGCGCCTTTGCCGCTTTCGTTCCGGTGATAAAGGCGCGTATCGGCGCCGATGACGCAACCTTCGGAACCCTGCTGCTGGGCACCGCCGTCGGCCTTCTGTCGGCGATGTGGCTCGCCCCGCGATTTGATCAAAGCCTTCGGGATCGCGGCCTGCAACTGGCGGCTCTCGCCCTTGCGCTGGCCTTTCTCTTGCCCGGTCTGATGACGACACCGGCAGGTTTTGCTTTTTCCATGGTCGCGGTCGGAATGGCCTCAGGTCTCACCGATGTTTTGATGAATGCGCGCGTAAGCGAACTTGAGGCGAGCAACAAGCGCTCGCTCATGAACGCAAACCACGCGATGTTTTCTCTCGGCTACGCCGTTGCTGCGATTGCAACCGGCGCCGCGCGCGAGGCCGGTCTCGCCCCCGCGGCGATGTTCGCGCTTACCGGTGTTGCCGTTCTGCTTTTGCTGCCGCAGCTGCGACTGAGTGCCGCCTCCCCGGGCCCCGGGCGCGACGCCGCGGGGACTTTCCCGCGCAATCTTGTCCTGCTCTGCGGTCTGATCGTTCTGATCGCCTTTATGTCCGAAGCCGCGGTCGAATCCTGGTCGGCGTTGCATGTCGAACGCACGCTGGGCGGGCGCGCCGCCGAGGGTGCATTGGGCCCTGCCGTTCTGGGCCTGACCATGGCCATCGGCCGCTTCTCCGGCCAGTTGGCCGCCGACCGGCTGAGCGAGCTTGCAGTGATCACCGCCGCCACCATCGTTTCGGCCATGGGCGCAGTTATCGCCGCCGCCGCCCCGACGCCGGCTCTGGCCTATCTCGGCTTCGGCACCTTGGGTCTGGGCGTATCGGTAATCGGCCCGCTTGGCCTTGCCCTTACCGGTCGCCTCGTGCCGGGGCGGATGCGAACCCGGGCGATCTCACGCGTTGCGGTCATCGGCTTTATGGGGTTTTTCGCGGCCCCCGTACTGATGGGCGGCGTCTCGCAGCTTTATGGCCTGCGCTGGGCATTCGCCGCCATCGCGCTTCTTCTGGCGATGCTCTTTCCGGTCATCGCCTTGCTCGCGCACCGCCGCAAGGCTTCTTCTTTGTAAAAATACTCAGATCCATCCGCCGGATCTGCTCATGCCCAATGGCCCGAAAACCCCTCGGGTACCAAAAGAATGTCGCGATCGACCGACCCTATTTCGCGGCGGCCACAAAGGGCCATCGACATATCCAGCTCGCGGTGAATGACTTCCAGCGCTTTGGTCACGCCCTGTTGCCCCATTGCGCCCAGACCATAGATATAGGCCCGCCCGATAAAGGTGCCCTTGGCCCCCAGCGCGACCGCTTTCAACACGTCCTGACCCGACCGGATGCCGCTGTCGAGGTGTACTTCGATCTTGTCGCCCACCGCGTCCATGATCTCCGGCAGCGCCCGAATGGACGAGATCGCACCATCAAGCTGCCTACCGCCGTGGTTCGAGACGATGATCGCATCCGCGCCGACCTTCAGGGCCATCTTGGCGTCTTCTGCATCCAGAATGCCTTTCAGGATCAGCGGCCCGCCCCAGTCCTTTTTGATCTCCTTGACCCTGTTCCAGTCCAGCTTGGGATCAAAGCTTTCCGCAGCCCAGGCCGAGAGAGAACTCATGTCGCTGATGCCGTCGATATGGCCGACGATATTTCCAAACTGGCGGTTCCTGGTGCGCGCCATCCCGGCGATCCAGCGCCATTTGGTTGCCAGATCCACGATATTATGCAGGCTGGGGCGCAGCGGGATCGACAGGCCGTTCTTGAGGTCCTTGTGCCGCTGAGCAAGAATTTGCAGATCAAGCGTCAGAACAAGGGCCGAGCATTTGGCCTCTTTCGCCCGCGCGATCATCCGCTTCATGAAGCCGTGGTCGCGCATCGTGTACATCTGAAACCAGAACGGCTTGGTCGTGGCTTCGGCCACTGCCTCGACCGAGCAGACGGACATCGTCGAAAGCGTATAGGGAACGCCGAATTTTTCGGCGGCGCGGGCGGCCAGTATCTCACCGTCCGGGTGCTGCATCCCGGTCGAGCCTACCGGGGCAAGCGCGACCGGCATTGCCACGTCCTGACCGATCATCTGCGTTGCGGTGCTTCGGCCCGTCATGTCGACGGCAACGCGCTGGCGCAGCCTGATCTGGTCAAAGTCAGACATGTTTTCCCGAAATGTCTGCTCGCTCCAGCTGCCGCTTTCGCAATAGTCATAGAACATCTTGGGGGTGCGGCGCTTGTAGATGCGGCGCAGATCTTCGATTTCGGTAATGACGGGCATTGGCGTGTTGCCTTTTTGGGGGGATTGGTAAGGATTCGTTACCAACTACCGCTCACACAGGCAAATGCTTTTGCGCCCCCTCAGGCGCGATGCGCCCCAGCGGCCAGACCTTTGACAAAGTTCAGCACCTCGGCCGGTGCCTCACCCGCGCCGATCCGGGCCACGATGGCCGAGCCTACGACCGCGCCATCGGCGACATTTGCAATGGCTTGCGATGCTTCGGGCGTCTTGATGCCAAAGCCGACGATCACCGGCAGATCGGTTTTCGCCTTGATCCGCGCCACTTCGGGTCCGACATCGGCGGCCTCGGCCTCGGCCGAGCCGGTGATCCCGGTTATCGAGACATAATAGACAAAGCCCGAGGTATTGGTCAGCACCTTGGGCAGCCGCCGGTCATCGGTCGTCGGCGTTGCAAGGCGGATAAAGTTCAACCCCGCTTTCTGAGCGGGTATGCACAGCTCGGCATCTTCTTCGGGCGGCAGATCCACAACAATCAGCCCGTCGATCCCCGCATCCCGCGCATCCCGCAGAAACCTGTCAACGCCGCGCGAATAGATCGGGTTGTAATAGCCCATCATCACGATAGGCGTGGTATCGTCGGTTTCCCGGAACGCCCGCGCCATGGCAAGGGTCTTTTCTAGCGTCATGCCGCCGGCCAAGGCGCGCTGGCCGGCCAGCTGAATGGTTGCGCCATCGGCCATCGGATCGGTAAAGGGTACGCCCAGCTCGATGATGTCAACGCCCGCCGCCGGAAGGCCTTTGATGATTTCCAGCGAGGTCTCATAATCGGGATCGCCGGCCATCACATAGGCAACGAAAGCCTTTTTCCCTTGCGCGCGAAGGCTTTTGAATTTTGCGTCGATCCGGGTCATCTGGTCTTCCTTGCTGGGCTCAGCCTGATGTGCCGAAACTCGGCGCAAAGTGCAAGGGCTGCGATGTCTTCTGTCCCTGCCGGGGCGGTCAGTCGCAGTTAATAATCCAGTTCACGCCAAATCTGTCGCTGCACATGCCAAAGCCACGGGCCCAGAACGTCTTGCCCCATTCCATCGTGATACTCCCGCCCTCGGCCAGCCGTTCAAAGATCGCCTCGGCATCGTCCAGATCGTCATATCCGCGCTGCACGGAAATACGCGCGCCGGGATCAAAGGGCATCCCCACCGCGTCCGAGGCCATGATCTGACCATCAGGCAAGCTCAGCGTGCCATGCATCAGCTTGTCCTTGGCATCGGGGAACTGCGCGGCCATCGGACTTTCGCCAAAGCTCTGCATCCAGACCTCGCCGCCGAAAACCCTGCTGTAGAATTTCAGCGCCTCGGCGCCGTTTCCGTCGAAAGTGATATAGGGGTTGAAAGGCATCGTCCGGCTCCTGTCGCTGCTTGCCATGGCTTGCGCCCGCGCCTTGCACGGCCTAACAAGCGCCCGATCATTATGGAGGCGAGGGCACATGGGGTTCAAGACCGGCATCGTTGGGCTGCCAAACGTGGGGAAATCGACGCTGTTCAATGCGCTGACCCGGACCGCGGCGGCGCAGGCGGCGAATTTCCCCTTTTGCACGATCGAGCCCAATGTGGGCGAGGTAGCGGTGCCTGACGCACGTCTGGCCCGGCTGGCCGAAATCGCCGGCTCCAAACAGATCATCCCGGCGCGAATGACATTTGTCGATATCGCGGGCCTGGTACGCGGCGCGTCCAAGGGCGAAGGGTTGGGCAACCAGTTTCTGGCTAATATCCGTGAATGCGACGCCATCGCCCATGTGCTGCGCTGTTTCGAGGACGAAGACGTCACCCATGTCGAAGGGCGCGTTGACCCGGTCGAAGATGCCCAGACGATCGAGACTGAACTGATGCTGGCGGATATGGAATCCATCGAGCGCCGGCTTCAGAATATCACCCGCAAGGTGCGCGGCGGCGACAAGGAGGCGGTACAACAGGAGCGGTTGCTCAAAGCGGCGCTCGAGGCGCTGAACGATGGCCGCCCGGCCCGCAGCGTCGAGATTGCCGAGGATGACCGCAAGGCCTGGGCGATGCTTCAGCTTCTGACCACCAAGCCGATCCTCTATGTCTGCAATGTTGCCGAAGAGGACGCAGCCCAGGGCAATGCCCATTCGGCCCGCGTGGCCGCGATGGCTGCCGAACAGGGCGCAGCCTCGGTCGTGATCTCAGCCCGGATCGAAGAAGAGATCAGCCAGCTTGAGCCGGAAGAAGCCACCATGTTCCTTGAAGAGCTGGGCCTGGCCGAGGCCGGGCTCGACCGGCTGATCCGCGCCGGCTATCAGCTTTTGCACCTCGAGACCTATTTCACCGTCGGCCCCAAAGAGGCCCGCGCATGGACCATTCATGAGGGTACCCGAGCGCCTCAGGCCGCCGGAGTCATCCACGGCGATTTCGAAAAGGGCTTCATCCGCGCCGAAACCATCGCCTTTGACGATTTCGTCACGCTGGGTGGTGAGCAAGCCGCCAAGGAGGCGGGCAAAATGCGGGCCGAAGGCAAGGCCTATACGGTCAAGGATGGCGACGTCCTGCATTTCCTCTTCAACACCTGAACGCCAGCCCGCCGCGCCCCTCGGGTCAAGGCGCTGATTTCGCTGTTCAATAAAAGCGCCTTAAATTGATGAAAGGCGGCCTTCTGCGCTTGCGCCTGCCAGTCTGGCCAGCTAAACCC
>JASBSV010000015.1 GCA_030148745.1 Paracoccaceae bacterium | reverse complement strand
CGACAGCATGATCGGCACCGGCCTTCCGGCAAGCCCGGGCTGAGCGCGCTGGCGGGCGCTTGTGATCGCGCCGCGCCCGCTCTATGTCTGGCGGCATCTGGGGGCGGCTGGTGCAGGGGCAGCAGATAAAGATGAGCAGGTCCAAGAAAATCAAAGACTTCATGGTCAACCTTGTGGCCCGCGCCCTGCTGGGCGGGGCGCTTTTGCTGCCCTATGGCCCGCGGGTACGCGCGATGGGATGGCTGGTATCGCGCGTCGTTGCGCCGCTGGCCGGCTGGGACAAACGGATCAGGGCCAACCTGTCCCATGTGATGCCCGATCTCGACCCCGCCGAGGTGCGCCGGCTGGTGCGGGCGGTGCCCGATAATACCGGGCGCACATTGATTGAAATCTACTCGGGAGAAGAGTTTTCCCGCCGGGTCCGCGATATCCCGCTGACCGGCCCCGGCGCCGAGGCGCTGAAGGCGGCGCATGAGGCCGGGCGGCCGGCGATCATCGTCACCGGGCATTTCGGCAATTACGACGCTCCGCGCGCGGCGATTATCGGCAAGGGTTACCGGATCGGCGGGCTTTACCGGCCGATGTCGAACGCGGCCTTCAATGCCCATTATGTGCGCGCCATCTCAACCATAGGTCAGCCGGTTTTCCCAAGCGATCGCAAAGGCTTTGCCGAGCTTCTTAAGTTTCTGAAATCGGGAGGTATGGTCGGCTTGGTGGTTGATATCTATGCCGAACCCGGCGCCCTGCTCAACTTTTTTGGCAAACCCGCCCCGACGGCGACATCGGCGGCCGAGCTTGCGCTGAAACACGAGGCGCCTCTGGTGCCCGTCTATGGCATCCGCAAGGCCAATGGTCTGGATTTTGAAATTATCGTCGAAGAGCCGATCCCGCATTCAGACCCCGAAACGATGACACAAGCGCTGAATGACAGCCTTGAAGCGCATGTACGTAGCCATATGGGGCAATGGTTCTGGATCCACCGCCGCTGGAAGCCCGAGCGTCAGCGCGCGCTGGCCGAAGCGGCCAATATCGGCCCATAGCCGGCCTGCTGGATCAGCACCGCGAAAGGCTGTTCGCCCTCAAGCGTCGTTGTAACCTGCAAAGGCGCCTGCCCGTCCCATTGGCGCAGGACATTCCAGCTGTTGACGATATTGTAATAGGTCAGGGTCTTGCCCGCGTTTTCGCCGCGCAGGATATCCACCGTCGCGGTTTTGCGATAGCGCACCAGCTGCACCACCATATCGCGGGGCATTGCGGTCAGGGCCCGGGCGTTGATGGTCAGGGTCTGACCCTGACGCGATACCGAAAGATCGACGGACCTGGGGCGCGCCGAATGGCTCTGAATCAGGCGCGAAAGCTTGCCGAACTGGGTGCCGACAACCGAATCCCTGCCGCCGATGATCATTTGCGGGGTATAGACCATCCGCTTGCCCGCCGCGCGGGCATAGGCGCGCTGGCGTTCACTGAAAGCCGGGGTGGCAAACTGATCCTTCCAGCCTATGTAATCCCAGTAATCGACATGCAGGGCCAGCGGGATCACATGATCCATCATCGCCATTTCCCCCAAAAGCCTGTCAGCCGGCGGGCAGGACGCACAGCCCTGCGATGTGAAAAGTTCGACCACCACCGTATTATCGTCGCCCTGCGCCCGGGCGTGGCCTGCCGCCGTCAGCAAAAGCGCAAAGGTGATTGCCGCAAAATGTCGCATATGATTCCCGCTATGATAGGTCCCTCACCTACCTAATTCAGCCTATCGAGGCTGGCCAATCAAGCCTTTGAGAGTTTCACGTCAACCCGGCGCCCCGGCCTGGCGTCGGGGCGAGCACCATAAATTGCATACATTGGTATACATTTTTAATCATCCCCCCTTGATTGCTGACGCGCCATGCGGCAAACCCACGCCAAGAATTCCTGTATTTTCGGAAAGTGAGGCATCCCCATGTCGATTACCGTTGGCAAAGACACGTCAAAGACCCGCAAAAGCCTGAAGGTCGGCGACAAAAGCTACGCCTATTATTCCATCCCCGCCGCCGAGGCCGCCGGTCTGGGCGAATTTTCAAACCTTCCCGCCGCTCTGAAAGTCGTGCTGGAAAACATGCTGCGCTTTGAAGACGGCAAGACGGTCGAGGTCGATGATATCCGCGCCTTTTCCGACTGGGGCAAGAACGGCGGCAGGAACCCGCGCGAGATTGCCTATCGCCCGGCCCGCGTGCTGATGCAGGATTTCACCGGCGTTCCGGCGGTTGTCGATCTGGCGGCGATGCGTGACGGTATCGTGGCGCTTGGCGGGGATGCTGAAAAGATCAACCCGCTGAACCCTGTCGATCTGGTCATCGACCACTCGGTCATGATCGACGAGTTCGGCAACCCGCGCGCCTTTCAGATGAACGTCGACCGCGAGTATGAGCGCAATATGGAGCGCTATACCTTCCTGAAATGGGGCCAGTCGGCCTTTGACAACTTCCGCGTAGTCCCGCCCGGCACCGGCATCTGCCATCAGGTGAACCTTGAGTATCTCTCGCGCACCGTCTGGTCTGACAAGGACCAGAATGGCGAGGTTGTGGCCTATCCCGACACGCTGGTGGGTACCGACAGTCATACAACCATGGTCAACGGCGCCGCCGTTCTTGGTTGGGGCGTTGGCGGGATCGAAGCCGAGGCCGCCATGCTGGGTCAGCCGATCTCGATGCTGATCCCCGAGGTTGTCGGCTTCAAACTGACCGGCAAGCTTCCCGAAGGGACCACCGCGACCGATCTGGTGCTGCGCGTGGTCAAGATGCTGCGCGAAAAGGGCGTGGTTGGCAAATTCGTTGAGTTTTACGGTGACGGTCTGGATCATGTGCCGCTGGCCGACCGCGCCACGATCGGCAACATGGCGCCCGAATATGGCGCCACCTGCGGCTTTTTCCCGATCGACAAGGAAACCCTGCGCTATCTGACCCAGACCGGCCGCCCCGAAGAGGTGGTGGCACTGGTCGAGGCTTATGCCAAGGAAAACGGCATGTGGCGCGGCCGGGGCTATGCGCCGGTCTATACCGATACGCTCGAGCTGGACATGGGCACGGTCGTGCCGGCTATCTCGGGGCCGAAACGCCCGCAGGATCACATCGCGCTGGATGCGGCTGCCAGCACCTTTGGCGCCTATGTCAAAGGTCTGCGCGACGTGCCTTCGAACGGCGAACACGCCAAGGCCCAGTGGGAGGCCGAGGGCGGGCAGCCCGAGCCGGTGGAGATCCCCGGCGACGAGGGCCATCACAAGCGCGGTTTCGTTCTGACCGACGAGGGGCATTATCAGCTGCACGACGGCTCTATCGTGATTGCCTCGATCACTTCCTGCACCAATACCTCGAACCCTTATGTGATGATCGGCGCGGGCCTTGTCGCCCGCAAAGCGCGCGAATTGGGCCTGACGCGCAAGCCTTGGGTCAAAACCTCGCTCGCGCCGGGTTCACAGGTTGTCAGCGCCTATCTTGAGGCGGCGAACCTGCAGGAGGATCTGGATGCCATCGGTTTCAACCTTGTCGGCTATGGCTGCACCACCTGCATCGGCAACTCGGGCCCGCTTGAGCCCGAGATTTCCAAGGCGATCAACGATCACGATCTGATCGGCGTGTCGGTCCTGTCGGGCAACCGCAACTTTGAGGGCCGGATCAGCCCCGATGTGCGCGCCAACTATCTGGCCTCGCCGCCCCTGGTGGTGGCCTATGCGCTGGTCGGGGACATGAATGTCGATATCACCACCGCATCTCTGGGTCAGGACAAGGACGGCAATGATGTCTATCTCAAGGACATCTGGCCCAGCAGCAGCGAGATCGCCGCATTGGTCGAAAAAACCGTCACCCGCGAGGCGTTTCAGGAAAAATACGCCGATGTCTTCAAGGGCGACGACAAATGGCAGAGCGTCAAGACCACCGACAGCCTGACCTATGACTGGCCGCCGACCTCGACCTATGTTCAGAACCCGCCCTATTTTCAGGGCATGAGCCCCGAGCCGGGCACGATCACCAATGTCGAAGGTGCCAAGGTTCTGGCCATTCTGGGCGATATGATCACCACCGACCACATCAGCCCGGCAGGATCGTTCAAGGAAAGCTCACCCGCCGGCAAATATCTGATCGAACGTCAGGTCGCCCCGCGCGAGTTCAACTCCTACGGATCGCGCCGCGGCAACCACGAGGTGATGATGCGCGGCACCTTTGCCAACATCCGTATCCGCAACGAGATGCTGGATGGTGTCGAGGGCGGCTATACCCTTGGGCCGGACGGCCGGCAGACCTCGATCTATGACGCGGCCATGGCATGGCAGGAGCGCGATACGCCGCTGGTGATCTTTGCCGGCGAGCAATATGGCGCAGGCTCCTCACGCGACTGGGCCGCCAAGGGCACGGCGCTTTTGGGCGTCAAGGCGGTGATCGCCGAAAGCTTTGAGCGTATCCACCGTTCGAACCTTGTGGGCATGGGGGTGATTCCCTTTGAGTTCACCGGCGGCGACACGCGCAAATCTCTGGGCCTGAAGGGCGATGAGACTGTTTCGATCTCGGGCCTTGATACGATCAAGCCGCTGGCCGAGGTGCCCTGCACCATCACCATGGGCGATGGCAGCACCAAAGAGATCACGCTGAAATGCCGGATCGATACGGCGGTCGAGATCGAATACATCGAAAATGGTGGTGTTTTGCACTATGTTTTGAGGAATTTGGCCAAAGCCTCCTGACGATACGATCCGACCGCAAGCCACGAAAAAAGGCCCGGACGTCACGCGTCGTCCGGGCCTTTCATTTGGAAACAATCTGTTCGCTTAACATCCGGGGTTTCAGCCGCTAGATTAACCAAATGTTAGCTGGGGGGCTGAACAATGACCGGTATGTTCCGGACCATTCAGAGATTCATTCTGTTTCCATTATCGCTGCCGCTTTTCGAAGTCGGATTTTTCGTGCTGCTTATCTGGGCCGCATCGCTTAAATAGCCGGGCATAGCGTCACCGCGAAAAAGATGCAGGCACCGCTTTTGGCGGGCGCTTTCGGTCGGGCAAATACCGGGCCGCTCAGCGCGCTTTGTCAATCGCCGGCTGGACGGTCGATTTCAGGCTGCGCTGCACCACGGGGCCGGCAAAGCGCAGAACGATACGCCCTTCGCTGTCGATGACAAAGGTTTCCGGCACGCCGTAAACGCCCCAGTCGATGGCGGCGCGCGCCTGTGCGTCGGTGACAACGCCGCTATAGGGGTTGCCCAGCTCTTTGAGGAAGGCAACCGCGTTTTTGGGATCATCGCGATAGTTCACGCCATAGACCGGAATGCCGCTTGCCGCCAGCGCGGTCAGGGTCGGATGTTCGGCCCGGCAGGGCGCGCACCAGCTGGCCCAGAAATTCACCAGTTTGACGCCCGGCGCCTTCAGGGCGGCACTGTCAAAGGCGGGGTATCCCGGCAGGGCGGGTGATGTCACCGGCGGCGCGATGCTTCCGGTCAGGGTCGATGGCAGGGCGTCGGGGTTTTCGCGCAGCATTCCGGCCAGAAAGAACCCCGCAAAGGTCAGGAATATCCCGACCGGCACCACCGCGATAATCGGTATTTTACGCATCATCATGCCCTTCGAACCTGTTTAGATCACGCTTGCTGCGCCGCGCCTGATAAAGGCTCAGCGCGACGATCCCTGCCAAAAGCACCAGCGTCACACCATAGGCGGCCAGAACCTCGACCGCGTATTTCCCAAGATCAGGCATGGGCCATCCTTTCGCGCAGTTTCAGAGCCACCAGCCGGCGCGAGCGAATTTCGGTGCGCGTGCGCAGCAGAACCAGCGTCAGGAACAACAGGATGAACCCGGCGATGGCAAAAAGCAGCGGGATGTAAAAGACGTTCGAGACGTTTTCCTTGGCATCCATCGACAAGGAGGCCCCCTGATGCAGCCCCTGATTCCAGAAATTCACCGCATAGCGGCTGAGCGCGGCAAAGACCGAGCCGACAAGGCACAGGATCGATGTCAGATCGGCGGCGGTATCGGTATCCTCGATCGCATTCCACAGCGCGATATAGCCCAGATAGAACAGGCACAGGATCAGAAACGAGGTCAGTCGCGGGTCCCAGACCCACCATGTGCCCCACATCGGCTGACCCCAGATCGCGCCGGTGGCCAGCGCAATCGCCGTCATCGTCAGGCCCACAGGCGCCGCCGCGCGCGCCGCCAGCGCGCTGACATGGTGGCGCCGGATCAGCCAGACCAGACTGGCCACCAGCATCATGCCCCAGGCGTTGATCGCGATCATCGCCGCGGGCACATGCAGATAGATAATCTTGACGGTCGAGCCTTGCCGGTAATCGTCAGGGGTAAAGAAAAACCCCCAGATCAGCCCGATCGCCAGCGTCAGGCCCGTCAGCCAGCCAAGCCAGGGCAGAACCCGGCCCGAAACGGCCATGAACCGGCGGGGATTTGCATATTCCCAAAGTGACATCTGGTTCATCCTCTCCCTGTTACCGACATCCGGCGCCGCCGCCTATTTCAGATTGGCCCGCAATGCCGCTGCCGAAGCAAACGGAAGAAGCGCCAAAGAGGCAAGGGTTATACCGCTCAAAAGCGCGAGAGGCGTTGCGGCATTCAGTCCCGCCATCCCGCGCGCGGCGGCCTCGGCCCCGAAAATCAGTGTCGGCACATAAAGCGGCAGCACCAGAAGCGACAGCAAAAGCCCGCCCCGCTTCAGCCCCACGGTCAGCGCCGCGCCAAAGCCGCCGATAAAGCTGAGCGCCGGGGTTCCAAGCGCCAGAGAGGTCACCAGCCAGATCGCGGCATCACCCTCAAGCCCCAGAAGCACGCCGAAAACCGGCGCGGCAAGCGTCAGGGGCAGGCCCGTGGTGACCCAATGGGCCAGCGATTTGGCGGCAACCACCCCTTCAAGCGGCAGGGGCGCGGTGACCAGCAGATCCAGCGTTCCATCCTCGAAATCCAGCGCGAACAACCGGTCCAGCGACAAAAGACAGGCCAGAAGCGCGCCCAGCCACAAAACCCCCGGCGCGATCTGCGCCAGAAGCAGCGGCTCGGGCCCGATGCTGAAGGGCACAAGGGTGACGATGATCAGGAAAAACGCAAGCGCCAGGCCGAAACCGCCGCCGGCCCGGATGCTCAGGCTAAGATCGCGCAGAAAAAGCCGTATCACCAGGACCCCTCCGCCAGACCAAGCGCCGCCGGGGTGGCGCGAAACGGGGTCAGATCCAGAACGTCCGTCATCCCGCCGATATCCAGATGGCTTGAGATCAGCGCCGCGCCCCCCTGCCCCAGATGCGCCGCCAATGCGGCCTCGAACAGCCCCGCGCTTTCGCGGTCGAGCGATACCGTCGGCTCGTCCAGAAGCCAGATCGCCCGCCCGGTCACCAAAAGCCGCGCCAGACCCAGCCGCCGGCGCTGACCGGCGGACAGATCGCGCGCAGGCCGCGTCATCAGGCGCATAAGATCCAGATCGCGCATGGCGCGCGCGGTGCCTTCATGGCCAAAGACAGCCGCCCAGAACTCAAGGTTTTCCTCGACCGTCATCGTCGCCTTGACGCCGTCGGAATGGCCGGCAAATGCAAGCGTGTCCTCTTCGGCCTCGACGCGGCCCGCCTGCGGCGGCTGAAGCCCGGCAATGGTGCGCAAAAGCGTGGTCTTGCCGATCCCGTTGGCGCCCCGCAGCATCAGCGCCTGACCCGGCGCCAGCGCAAAGGAAACCCCCCGCAAAAGCGGCAAGCCGCCGCGTCCCACGCCCAGATCTTTCACTGTCAGTCTGGCCAAACCGATGTCCTTCATACGGGCAAAAGCGCCGCCGCGATGCGCCGGCCTTCCGAAAGCAGAACATTATAGGTCCGGCAGGCCGAAGGGCTGGACATCGGCTCGACCCCGATGCCCGCTTCTTCCAGCCGCTCGCGCGCCGCCTGGGGGATATGGGCGATCTCGGCCCCGGTACCGATGAACAGCACATCGATATCCGCACGGTTCTTCAGGATCACATCGAGATCGTCATAGCCCGCCCATGGGTGGATCGCGCCGGGCAGAATCAGCAGCGCGCCATCCCAAAGCTGACCGCCGATGCGAAAAAAGCCGGGGCCATAGCCCTCGATCGGGGCGGCGTCGGTATATTGGACCTCACTCAGGCGCATCGCGCTTTCCTAACTGAACAGCGGCAGGCCCAGAATGGCCGAGGCTGCGATGATGACATAGGCCGCACCTCGATACAGGCCCTCGCGTGCAGGGTCAAAGAGACGGGCGCCGACGATATTGGCCAAAAGATAGGGAAGTGCAATGATCGCCCCCAGAACGATCCCCGCAAGCATCAGCCGGTCGTTGAAAAAATAGGCCACCAGCAGCGCCGCATCGGTCAGGATCAGGATCAGCAGAAGATTGGCGCGCACCGCCGCGACCGGCAGTTTCGAGGCCATGTAGAACATGATGATCGGCGGCCCCGCCAGCCCCGCCGCCCCCCCGGCCAGACCGCCCAGAAACCCCGCGCCCACCACAGCGCGCCGGTTGGTGGGCCCGTGATAGCGCAGACCGCTGATCAAAAGCCCCAGCAGCGCGATGATCAGAAAGCTGACCATCCAGCGAAAGGTTTCGGCATCCACCAGCGTCAGGATCGCAACGCCAAAGGGCAGCCCCACCAGCATTCCCAGACCGAGAAGCCCGATTTGCGCCATATCCCCGTCGCGCAGGGCACGCGGCACATTGGGCATCGGCCCCACCAGATCCATCACCACCATCGCGGTGATCAGGATGAAAGGGTTCAGAACGATCCCCGCCAGCGGCAGATAGATCATCGCCGTGCCAAAGCCGGAAAAGCCGCGCACGATCCCCGCCAGCGCCACCGCAAACAAGACAAGCGCCCAGCCCCCGGCATCAAGCGGGGGCAAGGCCGCGATCATGCGCCTTTATTGGCGTAGCTGTTACCGGCGTTGGCATCGGGCTTGGACCAGTCGCGCTTGACCCCCAGATACAGAAGGAAGGTCGAGGCGATGAAGATCGACGAATAGGTGCCCACGATAATGCCCCAGATCATTGCAAAGACAAATCCGCGGATCACGTCGCCACCAAGCGCAAAAAGCGCGAAAAGCGCCAGAAGCGTGGTGAAGGAGGTCATGATCGTGCGCGACATCGTCTCGTTGATCGACAGGTTCAGAACCTCACCCAGTTCCTTTTTCTTGTATTTGCGCAGGTTCTCGCGAACCCGGTCAAAGACAACCACGGTATCGTTCAGGGAATAGCCGACAATCGTCAGAAGCGCGGCGATGGTGGACAGATCGAACTTGATCTGAACGACCGAAAATACCCCGATGGTCAGCAAAACGTCATGGACCAGCGCGATCACCGCCCCCAGCGCGAACTGCCATTCGAACCTGAGCCAGATATAGATCAGAACCGCCGCAATCGCCAGAACAACGGCCAGAATCGCGGTCTGAATCAATTCCCCCGAAACCTTTGGTCCGACGCTTTCAACGCTCAGGAATTTAAGGCCCGGATCAATTTCCTGCAGCACTTTCTCGACCCGGGTGACGTTCTCGGCGGTCAGGCTCTCCTGACCTTTTTGAGCCTCGATCCGGATCATGGCGACGTTCTTGTTCGGCCCGAACGAAGGATCGAACACCTCGTTTATCGAAACATCGCCCAGTTTCAGGCTTTGCAGTTTGCTCCGGTAGACACCGACGTCAATCGGCTTGGCGCTTTCGGTCCGGATCGTGGTGCCGCCACGAAAATCGATACCGAAATTCAGCCCCTGATAGGCAAGCGAGGCGAAACCGACGAGGATCAGAAACCCCGAGATCCCCACCCACATCTTCCAGCGGGCGAAGAAATCGAAATGGGTGTCGTCCTTGATCATTCTCAAACGCATGGTCTTAAACCTCGATTGTCTTGGGACGACGGCGCTCGAACCACAGCACCACCAACAGGCGGGTGACATAGATTGCCGTGAACACCGATGTGATGATGCCAAGCCCCAGCGTGATCGCAAAGCCGCGAACCGGGCCCGAACCCATGGCAAAAAGGATCACAGCGGTGATCAGGGTGGTGATATTGGCGTCCAGAATGGCCGACAGCGCCTTTTCATAGCCCAGCTCGATCGCCCGCGCCGGGCCGCGTGCGGTCCTCAGTTCTTCGCGGATACGCTCGAATATCAGAACGTTGGCATCGACCGCCATACCGATGGTCAGAACGATACCCGCGATGCCCGGAAGGGTCAGCGTGGCGCCGATCATCGACAGAAGGCCAAAGATCATACCGACGTTCAGAAGCAGCGCGATATTGGCGAATATGCCGAACAGACCATAGCTGAGCACCATGAAGATCAGCACCGCCGCAAAGGCCACGAGCGAGGCGATGCGCCCGGCATCGATACTGTCCTGCCCCAGTTCCGGGCCGATGGTGCGCTCTTCCAGAAAGGTCATCTTGGCCGGCAAGGCCCCGGCGCGCAGCAACACGGCAAGCTGGGTGCTCTGCTCAATCGTGAAATTGCCGGTGATGATCCCCGATCCGCCCGGAATATGGTCCTGAATGACCGGGGCCGAGATGACCTTGCCGTCAAGCACGATAGCAAAGGGCGACCCGATATTGGCCCCGGTATAATCGCCGAATTTCCGCGCCCCCGTGGGGTTGAAGCGGAAGCTGACTGCGGGGCGGCCGTTCTGGTCGAAAGTCGGCTGCGCATCGGTCAGCTCATCGCCCGAAACGACCGGGGTCTTTTCGACGATGTAATAGGTGCCCGGCTGATCAAGTGACGGCAAAAGCTCGTTTCGCGGGCCCGGTGGGGCCTTGGGGTCGCTGGTGCGTCCGACCACGGGATTGAAGGTCAGCTTGGCGGTGGTGCCGATCAACGCCTTCAGCTCGCTGGCCGAGCCGATGCCGGGGACCTGAATCAGGATCCGGTCCTTGCCCTGACGCTGGATCGTCGGCTCGCGGGTGCCGACCTCATCGACACGGCGGCGCACGATCTCAAGCGATTGCTGGATGGTGCGGTTGTCGGTGGCGGCCTTTTCGGCATCCGAAAGCTGAACCGTGATCGTATCGCCCGCCCCGGTCACGGCAAGCTCACTTGAGCCCAGACCGGTGAGTGAGACCACCGGCTGCGACAGCCCCGAGATGATCTGCATCGCCTTGGCAAGGCCAGCGGGGTTCGAGATTCGCACCTTCAACTGACCGGCCGGCGCCGGCTGTCGCCGCACGGTTCCCACCGTCGCACGCTCGCCGCGCAGCGCATCGCGCACCTCGGGCCAAAGCGCATCCATCCGCGCCGAATAGACATCCGAAACCTGAACCTCGGCCAGAAGCTGCGCGCCGCCGCGCAGATCCAGACCCAGATTGACAAGGTTGGAGGGCAGCCATGAGGGCCAGAGCGCCTCCTTGGCCAGAAGCTCGGGCGTTTCACCCTTGGCGGCAATCGCCTTGACCGCGTCGTTATGCGTCTCGACCCGCGTGTAAAACGCATTGGGCATCGCAAAAAGCAGGCCGAGGGCACAAAGGCCCCAGATTACGACCCTCTTCCAAAGAGGAATTTGCAGCATGTCCCGCGGCCCCTCAGGCGGCCGGTTCGGTCTTGGACAGAACCTGCGCGATGGTGGACTGGACAACGCGGACGGTCACGCCCTTGGCCAGCTCGACCTCGACCTCATTGTCGTCCTTGACCTTCGTCACCTTGCCGATCAGCCCGCCCTGCGTGACGATCTGATCGCCGCGGCGCAAAGCCTCGACCATTTTCTTGTGATCCTTCAGCTTCTTTTGCTGCGGGCGGATCAG
>JASBSV010000014.1 GCA_030148745.1 Paracoccaceae bacterium | reverse complement strand
CGAACGCGGCGGGCTTGAGTTGATGCCCGAACAAGGAACCAAACCCGTGAACCGCTACCTGCCGCCCCGCCCGAAAGATGAGCAGATCGATATCCTGGCCCCTCTTCTGGCGCCCGTCGCGGATGAGCCAAAGGGGTTTCTGGGCTGGCTCGATGGCGCTCTGGGCGCGCTCGGCGGAGGGCGCTAAGATGCATCCGGCACCCTCGATCATCCTCTTTACAACCTTCTCCGGCCTCGGCTTTGGCCTGTTGTTCTGGCTTGGGCTGGGTCAGCCGCCGGTTACAGGCGTCATCGCCTTTGCCTTTTTCGCGCTGGCCTATCTGATGGCGGTGGGCGGGCTTGTCGCCTCGACCCTGCATCTTGGCAATCCCCAGCGCGCCCTGCGTGCCTTTACCCAATGGAAAACCTCATGGCTCAGCCGCGAAGGCTGGGCCGCGGTTGCGGCTCTGCTGGTGATGGCGGGTTTTGGCGCCGGGCTGGTCTTTCTGGGCGCGCGGTTTACCCTGATCGGCTATCTGGGCGCCGCGCTGTCGCTGCTGACGGTCTATGCAACCTCGATGATCTACACCCAGCTCAAGACGGTGCCGCGCTGGAACCAGCCGCTGACGCCGGTGCATTTTCTTTTATATGCGCTGGCGGGTGGCGCGCTTTTGTCCGGTCAGATCCGCATGGCGCCCGTTCTTTTGCTGCTCGCCGGCGCAGCGCAGGTCGCACATTGGATGCGCGGCGACAAAGCGCTGGCGCAAAGCGGCACAACCCTTGCCACCGCCACCGGGCTTAAGGGTAAATCCCTGCGGATGTTCGAGCCGCCCCATACCGGCAGCAACTATCTTCTGCGCGAGATGGTGTACCGCATCGCGCGCAAACATGCGCAGGTGCTGCGGGTGATCGCCATCGCACTGGGCAGCATCCTTCCTGCGCTTATCCTTCTGGCGCTGCCGGTTGGGCATCTTCTGGCGCTGGTGGCGGTGCTGTCGCATCTGGTGGGCGTTCTGGCCGCGCGCTGGTTGTTCTTTGCCGAGGCGGAACATGTCGTCGGCCTTTATTACGGCGCGGGGTAACCACGCGCCAAAAGGTCCCGCGCGACGCTACCCCTTGACCGCCCCTGCGGTCAGGCCGCTGACGATCTGGCGCTGGAAGACCATCACCAGCAGGAAAAGCGGCGCGGTGATCGATACCGCCGCCGCCACCGCCTGAACCTGATCGGTGGTCGTCGTCTCGCGGTTGAACATACCGGCAATGGCCGGCACCATCGTCTGGTTCGACGCATCCAGAAGAAGCGATGTCACCAGAAAATCGTTATAGCCCAACAGAAAGCTGAACAGCCCCGTGGTGATCACCCCCGGCCACATGACCGGCATGATCACAAGGCGAAAGGCCTGAAAATGCGAACAGCCATCGACGCGCGCCGCCTCATCCAGCTCTCTGGGAATATTCTGAAAGAACGAGCGTAGCATCCAGATCGTGAAAGGCTGATTGATGGCGACCAGAACGGCGATCACAGCAAAGGGTTTGCCGTAAAGCGTTGGCGCGGCATCGCCCATGATCGGGCGCAGGATTTCGGCGGAATTGATAAAGACCGGCAGATATCCGGCCACCAGCACTGAATGCGGCAGCGCCCGAAAGATCAGCGCCACAATCAACAGCCAGAACGCAAGGTTCGACCCCGACCGCGCCAGCCCGTAACCGGCCAATGTGCCAACGGTCAGCGAAACGGTCACAACGCCCGTCGTGACGATCAGCGAATTGACGAAATTGCGCGAAAACCCCCGGTCGATCCAGACGGCTCGGTAATTTTCGGTGGTAAGGCCGATGATATCGCGGCCAAACGGACCTGCCAGCGGATCAAGGACATTCAGCACCATGGGCAGAATTCCGAAAAACACGATCACAAATCCCAGCGCGAAAGCCGCCGCGCCGATCACCCAGCCCAGCCAGATCTGTCCCATTGGCGCCAGTGCGCGCACCTGACGGCCCAGCCATCCCATCGACAGACGCGCCGCGGCATAGACAACCGCCCCGCCCAGCGCGATATCCAGCGCCGAAAGCCCGCGCCCGGCGGCGCGTGTCTGGGGCCCGAAGATGACGTTCAGCGGATTTGACGAAAAGGCATCGATCGGGCTTTTGAAGCTCATCACCGCGATCCAGAAGATCGGAAAAGCGGCGACCAGACACCAGAAGATGAGAAAGGCCGACGATCCGATCTTCAGCGACAGCGGCTGTTGCAATGCGCGTGGTCCTGACATCAATGCACCTGGGATTTGTGGTCGCGCCATGTCTTGCGCAACAGGGGGATCAACAGGATGACAATGCCGATCATCGTCAGCATAGCCGAGGCCGAGGCACGGCTGATCGCCCGCGTGCCGCTGTCATCAGGGGTCAGAAGGTCATAGGTCAGCCATTGAAGCGAGATCACATAGGCCTGGCTGGCAAAGCCCACGATCTCGTCAAAGACGCGGTAGCTGTCCATCAGATGGATCAGCGAGACAAAGACGATCAGCGGCATCAGATGCGGGATCACCACATAGCGCAGGCGCTGCCAGCGCGAGGCGCCATCGATGATCGCGCTTTCCAGCGTGTCCTGATTGACGGTCTGCAACCCGGCATAAAAGATCACAAAGGCAAAGGGCGCGACATGCCAGACGCGGTAGAAATACATCAACGCCTCGATCGCCCATGCATTGGCAAAGACCGAGATGTTATGGCCCAGCGCCCATTCAAGAAAGGCGGTCATGATCCCGTCACCGATAAACAGCCATCGGATTGATAATGCCCCGATCACCGGGGTGATGATGAACGGCAGAAGCGACACGAAAATCAGCGGCCCGCGCAGCGATTTGGTGGCGTTGTTGACCGCCACCGCAATCGCCAGCCCGGTCACCAGAACCAGCGGCAGGGTGACCAGCGTGAACATCACGGTAAAGCGTAGCGCCTTCCAGAAATCGATCGTTAGAAGGGTGCTCAGGTCCCAGCGGCTCAGCGCCGCCCATGCACGGTCAGGCTCAAGCACATTGCGATAGCTTTGCAGCCCGACAAAGCGGGTCTGGGTCACCGGCGCGCCATTGGCATCCAGCCGGGGCTGCGATTTCACCTCGCTGGTGCATATCTGTTTCAGAAATCCCGGCGTGCAGGTTTCGACCGTGACCTGATCGTAAACCGGCTGGGTGACGTAAAAGCTCTGCTTGAAGACCGAAATCAGGGGAAAGGCGATAAAGAGCAGCATCATGAAGACAGAAGGCCCGACGAAAATGGCGAAGGTTCTGAACTTCATCGGCTGCCCTCCTGTCCTTGGGGGTTGGTGATTGGCAAAGGGCGCGCCGGGCGCCCTTTGCCCGCGGCTTTTACTTGATCAGACCGGCCTCTTTCGCGGCCGTGGTATAAGCCGCTTCGATATCGGCCAGCGTCGTCTTGGCATCCTTGGCGCCGGTCAGATAATCGGCAACGCCGTTGCCCAGCGCGGTATGCATGATCGACATCTGCGCGCTTGCCGGATAGGGCACAGCGCCCGCCGCAGCAGTGGCCGCCGCACCTGCGGCAAGGGGCCCGGGCACATAGCCGTCGATCAGCCAGACGGCGACATCATTGTTGGCCTGAACCATATCCTTGTCGATGCCCTCCATCGCCACGCGAAAGGCGTCTTCGGCCTTGGCATCGCTGATGTTCTTGGCGATCACGATCCCGTCCCACCACAGCGACGATGCCGGCCGGACGGAACCCATGGGCGCCGCTGCCATGGTGACCTTGCCGACGACCTGACTTTCGGCGGCGTCATTCATTGCCGCTGCGCGCGTAGCCCAAAGGTTGGCCATGGCAATCTTGCCCTGCTGGAACTGCTGCTGAACATAGGTCGAATCCGAGACCAGATATTCAGGGTCCATATAGGCCGTCAGCGCCTTCATCGTCTCAAGCGATTTGACCCCGGCGTCATTGTTGATCGTGGGCATGTTATTGGCATCGGTAAAGGTGCCGCCATTGCCCAGATACATGTTCACGAACTCTTCGGCCAGGTTCCAGCCGGTCTTGTAGGTCCCGCCCAGCGGATAATCGACAACCCCTGCGGCCTTGATCTTGGCAGCGGCGGCCAGAACATCGTCATAGGTCTTGGGCGCGGCGATGCCCAGATCGCCCAGAATATCGCTGCGATACATCAGGTGCTGGGCGTTGACGTCCATGGCAATCGCCATGGTCTTGCCATCCACCTTGATCAGCTGGTTCGGCTTCAGCTGCTGGCCGTATTTGGCGACATAGTCATCCAGCGGGCGGATCGTTCCGGCCGCCAGAAGCGGCAGGATGGTCGAGTTTGCAACCCCGCCGATATCGTAAAGCGAGGGGTTGGCGGCAAAGGCATCGGGCTGTTTCTTGCGAAACTCCTGATCCAGCTCGGCCTGAACATTGCCGCATTCGGCCATCGCATCGGTCACCGCTTTCCATGCGGCGAAACCGGCGGTCAGCGATTTGATCTCCATCTTGTTTTCAAAGGCGCAATCGGCATAGGCCGTTCCCGCCAAAAGCGAGATCGCGCCCGCCAGAACCAGTCTTTTCATCAGCATGTTATTCTCCCTGAACGCTGTGGGCACGGATCTGGTACCGCGCCCTAATTTTCCCGCCCCTCACAGGGCAGGTCTTTGGTATTCATCCCGATTTCAAAATTGCGCCGCTCTGGCGGTCGAAAAGGTGGCAGATCCCGGCCGGCACGGCGATGGAAACCTGCTGACCGATTTCGGCGCGATAATCCTTGGCCGCCTTGACCGTAACCAGCGCCCCGGCGGCGCGCAGCGTGATCATCGTGGCATCGCCCAAAAGCTCGACTGTATAGACGGGCGCGTTGATCTGCGCCGGCGTATCGACCAGCGCGGCATCCTCGGCCCTGAAGCCAAGGGTCACCGGCCCGTCCGGGGCGCTCAGACCGTCGATCCTGACGTTGCTGGCGCGAAAGCTGCCTTGCGACATCTCGCCATCGATCAGGTTCATCGCGGGCGAGCCGATGAAACCCGCGACAAAGGTATTGGCCGGGTTGTCGTAGATATCCACCGGCGTGCCGACCTGTTGCACCACGCCTTCCTTCATGATGACCACCCGGTCGGCCAGTGTCATCGCCTCGATCTGGTCGTGGGTGACATAGATCGTCGTCACCTTCAGTTCGTGACTTAGGTTCTTGATCTGCGCGCGGGTCGATACCCGCAGCTTGGCATCAAGGTTCGACAGCGGCTCGTCCATTAAAAAGACATTGGGCTCGCGCACGATGGCGCGCGCCAGTGCCACGCGCTGACGCTGACCGCCCGATAATTCCGCCGGCTTGCGGTGCAGAAAATCGCTCAGCTCGACCATCTCGGCGGCGCGCAGAACGCGCGTCTCGTGCTGATCTTCCGGCACTTTGCGCACCTTCAGCGGAAAGCGGATATTTTCATAAACGTTCATGTTGGGGTAAAGGCCGTAAGACTGGAACACCATCGCGATATCGCGGTCCTTGGGGTCCAGATCGTTGACCACCCTGTCTCCGATGCTGATGGTACCGCCGCTGACCTCTTCCAGCCCCGCGATCATCCGCATCGTCGTGGTCTTGCCACAGCCCGAAGGCCCCAGCAGCACCAGAAATTCCTGATCCGCAATCGTCAGGTCAAAATCGCGCACCCCCACGAAACTGCCCCAGCGTTTCGAGACGTTACTGAGCACGATCTGGGCCATGGCTACCATCCTTCACGCCATTTTTGCAGACGAATGCAAAAATCCTAGCCCGCGCCCCTCGGCTTTGCCAAGGGTTTTTCCCTCGCCGAAGGAAAAATCTTGGCGGCGCTCTGAAGTATTGTTTTATATCTGATGGTTATACAAAATCACCGCCACCCGCAGCTTCACCCAAGCCGCCGCGCAGGGCGCCAATTACTGCCGGCGGCGGGGCGGTCACCAAAAGCCAGGCGAAAAGCGTCCCGCGAATCTTGCCCAGGGTGCCACGCGCGGCGCGCCATGCGCCGCTGCATGGCCGCCAATAAAAAACGGGGGGCCACCGGCCCCCCGCGTCACTGGTATCAGGCCACCCGATCAGGCGGCTTTCTTCTTGCCGTCCTTGCTGTTTTCAACGGCTTTGACATTGGCCGCATCGCCCTTTTCGATGGCGATGGTGCGGGGTTTCAGGGCCTCGGGCACTTCGCGCTTCAGGTCGATGTGCAGCAGGCCGTTGCCATAGCTGGCGCCGCTGACCTGAACATGGTCGGCCAGATGGAACCGGCGCTCGAACGCGCGGGTGGCGATGCCGCGATGCAGGAAACTGCCTTCCTGATCCGTTTCAGCCTTGCGCCCGGCGACGATCAGGGCGTTTTCCTTGACCTCGACCGACAGGTCCTCTTCGCCGAAACCGGCCACCGCAAGGGTGATACGATAGGCATCATCGGCGGTTTTTTCGATGTTATACGGGGGGTAAGTCGCGCTTGTGGTGTCGCTTGACATCACACGGTCCATAAGGTCCGCGATCTGGTCAAAGCCAACGGTCGCGCGATAAAGCGGGGAAAAATCGTAAGTTCGCATTGGGTCATCCTCCAACAGAGCAATAACGTAATTTGCCTTCCCCAAAGGGACAGGCGGTTCAACGGCCGGGCCCGATCATCGGCACCCGGTCTTCACATAGCTAGGGATCGGATTTTTCGCCTTCAAGGCCCCTATTGCGAGGTCGGTCGCAAAAATTTCGCGCCGGTTTCGGCCTGCGCCCGCGACAGCGTCATGCTGCGAACCTTGGGCGCGGGGCGCCGGAAAACACCGTCGCCGCGGTCAAGCTCGCGCACCAGATCCTCCAGCGGCCCGTCAAGCGAAGCCCCAAGCGACACCGGCTTGGTATCAAGCTGCGCCTTGGCCGAAACCACCGATACGATACGCGCCTTGCCATCCCTGATGCTGAAGATCGGCGCACCAGAGGCACCAAAATCGACCGAACAGGAAAACACCAGCGTACCCGACTGCCGCGCCAGAAGGTAACAGACCTTCTGAATCGACGGCAGCTCGGCCCGGTCATGCGCGTATGAGACCACCGCGACCTGATCGCCCTTCTGGGGCCGCGGGCTGATGCCATAGGGCCGGATTGTGCCCGAACGGATCGGCCGTGTCAGCTCAAGCAGTGCCAGATCGTTGCGGATGCGCACCGCCCCCCTTTCGGTCGAAAAGACGAAATCGGGATGGACAATGGCGCGCCGCACGTTGCGATAGGCATCCGCCCGCCCGCTGCGCCACCCGGCAAGAAATTCGATTTTCGTGGCATCGATGCGCTGTTTCGTCGTTTTGTCGAACAGGCAATGCGCCGCCGTCAACACCAGATCCTCGCGGATCAGCGAGCCGGTGCAAAATCCCTTGCCCGCCAGATTCAGACGCCCCACCGCCTCCCAGCCCTTGGTGTCGTCGGCGGTGACCAGAGACCGCAGCGGCGCATCCCCCGCCGCCCGCACCGGCGCAACAGACAAAAGACTGATCAACAAGGCAGCAAACAAGCGCGACATGGGTCACTCCGCAATTCGTCCCGCCCAGAGCTACGCCCGCGTTACGGCAAGATTATGTCGGAATATTGGTTAATGCAGGCGGCTTCGGCCCGCCCGTCGCCCAGTCCAAAAGCTCGACCGTATGCACCACCGGCGTCGCGGTTCCCGAACCGATCTGCATCATGCAACCGATGTTGCCCGCCGCGATCACATCGGGCGCCCTGGCCTCCAGCGTCTCAACCTTGCGCGCTTTCAGCTCTTTGGAAATCTCCGGCTGCATCAGGTTGTAAGTGCCCGCCGAGCCGCAGCACAAATGCGCATCGCGCGGCTCGACCACCTCAAAACCGGCCGTCTTCAACAGATCCTTTGGATAGGTCTTGATCTGCTGGCCGTGCTGCAGCGAACAGGCCGCGTGATAGGCCACGCGCAACTCCTTTGGCGCCCCCTTCGGCAGTCCAAGCCGGATCAGCACCTCCGAGATATCCGCCGCCAGTTCCGACACTGTCGCCGCCTGCGCCGCCAGCGGGCCGTTGCGCATCATATGGCCGTAATCCTTGACCGTCGTGCCACAGCCCGAGGTGTTTATGACAATTGCATCCAACCCCTCACCGTTAACTTCGGCCATCCAGGCG
>JASBSV010000133.1 GCA_030148745.1 Paracoccaceae bacterium | reverse complement strand
AAATGGGAAAGTGAATATCAAAAGCTGGGCACCACCACCGGCGCCTATGACGACTGGCACGAGGGGCAGGACCCCGCCGGGATTACCACGCAGGATCCTGATCTGATGGCCCGGTTCGATCCGGTCGAAGGGGGCCGGCGGCTTAGGAACTATCTGAAGGTTCTGACGCTAGAGGCGCAGACGATCGCGCGCGCCTGTGGCAAGAACCACCTGCACAACCTTGAGCCCGAGGATTTATGCGCCGTGACAATGGAGGCGGCCGCGATGGCGCGGGTGCCGCTGGCGGGAACCGATTGGTACCCGGGCAAGGGTGGCTTCTGAACAGACAGGGCGCGATCCGAAACCGGGCCGCGCCTTTTTCGCATTTTGCAAGACCAACAGGGAAAGGAAAGGCCGACCATGACGACAGATCTGGCAGCTTTCGCAAAAAAGAATGACGTAAAGTATTTCATGATCTCGTTCACCGATCTCTTCGGTGGTCAGCGCGCCAAGCTGGTTCCGGCGCAGGCCATTGCGGATATGCAAGAGGATGGCGCGGGCTTTGCCGGCTTTGCCACATGGCTCGACATGACGCCGGCTCACCCCGATATGCTTGCCGTGCCCGATCCCTCGTCGGTGATCCAGCTGCCCTGGAACCCCGATGTCGCCTGGGTTGCCGCCAATTGCGTGATGGAAGGTCAGGACGTGGCCCAGGCGCCGCGCAACGTGTTGCGCCGCCTGATCGACGAGGCCGCGGGCGAGGGGATGCGCGTCAAGACCGGGATCGAGGCCGAGTTCTTTTTGCTGACCCCCGAGGGGGACGAGATTTCCGACCCCTTCGATACCGCCGCCAAACCCTGTTACGACCAGCAGGCGGTGATGCGCCGCTATGACGTCATTCGCGAGATCTGTGATTACATGCTCGATCTGGGCTGGGGCCCCTATCAGAACGATCACGAGGACGCCAATGGCCAGTTCGAGATGAACTGGGAGTTTGACGACGCCCTGCGCACCGCCGATAAACACAGCTTTTTCAAGTTCATGACCAAATCGGTCGCCGAAAAACACGGGTTCCGCGCGACCTTCATGCCCAAGCCGGTCGAGGGGCTGACCGGCAATGGCTGTCATGCGCATATCTCGGTCTGGGATCAGGCAGGGCGCAAGAACGTCTTTGCCACCGACAAGGGCACCGGGCCCACCGGAGAGCTGGGCCTGAGCGACAAGGGCCGCGCCTTTCTGGGCGGGATCATGAAACACGCCAGCGCGCTGGCCGCGATCACCAATCCGACGGTCAACAGCTATAAGCGCATCAATGCGCCGCGCACCATGTCGGGAGCCACATGGGCGCCCAATACGGTGACCTGGACCGGCAACAACCGCACCCATATGGTGCGTGTGCCGGGCCCCGGACGGTTCGAGTTGCGCCTGCCTGACGGGGCGGTGAACCCCTATTTGTTGCAGGCGGTGATCATCGCAGCGGGCCTGAGCGGCGTGCGCTCGGACGCCGATCCCGGCAAGCGCTGGGACATCGATATGTATGCCGAGGGCCACAAGGTGCGCGGCGCGCCGAAACTGCCGCTCAACATGCTGGACGCTTTGCGCGCCTATGACCGCGACAAGGCGCTCAAAACCACCATGGGCGAGGAATTCTCGGCCGCTTACCTCAAGCTCAAGCGGCAGGAATGGGACAGTTTCGTGTCGCATTTCTCGCAATGGGAGAAAGAGCACACTCTGGATATCTGAGCGCCGGAGGGCCTTGTTTTACGGGTCTCTTATCGCCCTTTAACGCGAAATGCTCTAGGTGATCCAGCCTGCCTCTTTCTGGCGCTGATGGGCGATGGTGGCGTTGCGCATCAAAATGGCCACGGTCACCGGGCCGACGCCGCCGGGCACCGGCGTGATCCATCCGGCCACTTCCTTGACCGCATCGGTATCGACATCGCCGACGATCATCACCTCGCCGTTGGCATCCTCGATCTGGTTGATGCCGATGTCGATCACCGCCGCGCCGGGCTTGATCATCTCGGGGCCGATCAGATGCGGCTTGCCGACCGCGACCACGACCACATCGGCGCGGCGCGAGTGCATGGCGACCGAGCGGGTCATGTGGTGGCAGACGGTGACGGTGGCGCCTTCGGCCATCAAAAGGAAGGCTGCCGGTTTGCCGACGATTTCGGAATGGCCGATCATCACCACCTCAAGCCCTTTGAGATCCAGCCCGGTTTGCTTGATCAGCTCAACCGAGGCGGCCGCGGTGCAGGGGGCCAGCGCCACATCGGAATAAACGATGTTGCCGATCGAGGCGGGGTTCATGCCTTCGACATCCTTCAGCGGATGGATCGCCGATTGCAAAGAGCGCAGGTGGATATGGTCCGGGGTGGGGCGTTGCAGGATGATGCCCAGAACGTCTGGATCATCATTCATTTGCGAAATCAGTGACTTGCACTCTTCCTGCGAGATGTCGTGGTTCCACAACTGCTGATCGAAGCGCATCCCGGCAAGCGCCGCGCCGCGGGCCTGATTGCGCACATAGACGGCGACCTCGGGGGTGTTGCCGATGCTGATCGACACCAGCCGGCCAAGCCGACCGGCGACATTGGCGGCGTCGGTATAGGCGCGAACTTCGGCCAGAATGCGGTCCTTGACGGCGGTGCCGCTGATCAGTCTGTGGTCGTTTTGCATGGGGTTAGATCGCCTGCTCTAAGGGGTTTATGCGGCGCGCGCGGGGCGCGGGCGGCGGGGGCCGCGCGCCGCCAATTTGTTGCTATAGGTACTTATTGTGCCGCGAAGTGTTACATTTTCCCTGCCCGAAAAAATCCGCCCCGACGGGCGCCTGCGGTCCGGCCTTGCGACCGGCGGCAGCGCCGTGCCGGGACGGCCCGGAAGCCGGGGAGGATTACTCCGCCGCAAGATCGTCCGATGCCTTTTCCACACGCACGGCGGCGAATTTGAACTCGGGGATCTTGCCATAGGGATCGACGGCGGGGTTGGTCAGGATATTGGCTGCGGCCTCGACAAAGGCGAAGGGCAGAAAGACCATATCGGGCGAGACCGCGCGGTCAGCCCGCGCCATCAGCGTGACGCTGCCACGCCGCGTGGTCAGCCGCAGCATCCCGCCCGGCGCAACGCCAAGCGCGCGCAGGGTTGACGGATGCAGTGAGCAATTGGCCTCGGGCTCGACCGCGTCGAGCACTTTGGAGCGCCGGGTCATCGAGCCGGTGTGCCAATGCTCAAGCTGCCGCCCGGTGGTCAGGATCATCGGGTATTCGCTGTCGGGTGCCTCGTCGGGGGGGATGATGCTGGCCGGGGTAAAGCGGGCGCGCCCGCTTTCGCGCGGAAAACCGTCGCCAAAGACGATGGCCTGACCGGGATCCTCGGGCGAGAGCGAGGGGTAGGTGACCGCGCCCTCATGTTCCAGCCGGTCCCATGTGATATTGTCGAGGCTGGCCATATTGCGCTTCATCTCGGCAAACACCTCGGAGGGGTGGGAATAGGACCAGTCAAGCCCGCAGCGCCGCGCCAGTTCGGTGGTGATCCACCAATCCTCGCGCGCCTCGCCCGGGGGCGGCACGGCGGGGCGGCCCATCTGGACCTGACGGTTGGTATTGGTGACCGTGCCGGTCTTTTCGGCAAAGGCCGAGGCGGGCAGGATCACATCGGCGTAATTGGCCGTTTCGGTCAGGAAGATATCCTGCACCACCAGATGATCGAGCCGGGCCAGCGCGTCGCGGGCATGTTCGACATCAGGGTCCGACATGGCCGGGTTTTCGCCCAGAATATACATCGCCCGGATTTCATCGCGGTGGACGGCATCCATGATCTCGGTCACGGTCAGCCCTTTTTCAGAGCTGAAATCGCCGCTGTTCCAGACCCCGGTGAAGGCGGCGCGCACGCCGTCGTCGGTAACGCTTTGATAATCGGGCAGGAACATCGGGATCAGGCCCGCATCCGAGGCGCCCTGAACATTGTTCTGGCCGCGCAGCGGGTGCAGCCCGGTGCCCGGGCGCCCGACCTGACCGCACATCAGCGCCAGCGAAATCAGGCTGCGCGAATTATCGGTGCCATGGATGTGCTGGCTGACGCCCATGCCCCAAAAGATCATCGCCGCGCGCGCGCCTGCAAAGCTACGGGCAACCTCGCGCAGGGTTTCGGCCTCGATCCCGCAGATCTCGGCCATCTTTTCGGGCGGGAAGTTGGCCAGATGGGCTTTTTCGGCCTCCCAGTTTTCGGTGAAGGCGGCGATATATTGCTGGTCGTACAGGCCTTCTTCGACGATCACATGCATGATCGCGTTCAGCATCGACACATCGGTGCCGGGGCGGAATTGCAGCATATGGCTGGCAAAGCGGCGCAGGCCGACCCCGCGCGGGTCCATCACGATCAGTTTGCCGCCGCGTTTGGTGAACTGTTTGAAATAGGTCGCCGCGACCGGGTGGTTTTCGATCGGGTTGGCGCCGATCACGATGGCCACATCGGCATTTTCAATCTCGTTGAAGGTCGCCGTCACCGCGCCCGAGCCGACATTTTCAAGCAGCGCGGCCACCGAGGAGGCATGGCAGAGCCGGGTGCAATGATCGACATTGTTATGGCCAAAGCCCTGACGGATGAATTTCTGAAAGAGATAAGCCTCTTCATTGGTGCATTTGGCGCTGCCAAAGCCAGCCACCTCGCGGCCGCGCCCCTTGAGCCCGGCGGCGGCGGCGCTTAGCGCCTCTTCCCAACTGGCCTCGCGGAAGTGGCTTTGCCAGTTGCCCGGATCGACATTCAGCCCCTTGGCCGGGGCGTCATCGCGCCGGATCAGCGGTTTGGTCAGCCGGTGTTCATGGTGGATATAGTCAAAGCCAAAGCGGCCCTTGACGCAAAGCCGCCCTTCGTTGGCGGGACCGTTCAGCCCTTCGACATATTTGACGCGCCCGTCCTTGACCTTGAGGCTGACCTGACAGCCGACGCCGCAGAACGGGCAGACCGAGGCGACCTCGCTGTCGATATCGGCGCGGTCGCCGTGCTGATCGGCGTCAACCACGCTGGCGGGCATAAGTGCCCCGGTCGGGCAGGCCTGAACGCATTCGCCGCAGGCCACGCAGGTGCTTTGGCCCATCGGGTCGGCGATATCAAAGACCGGAAAGGCATCGTGGCCGCGCCCGGCCATGCCGATCACATCATTGACCTGAACCTCGCGGCAGGCGCGCACGCAAAGCCCGCACTGGATGCAGGCATCCAGATTGACCGACATCGCCACATGGCTGTCGTCCAGAAGCGGCACGCGCGGCGCTTCGAGCTTTGGAAAGCGGCTTTGGCTGATGCCGGCATCCTCTGCCGTCTGCCACAGGTGGCTGGAGCGGTCATGCGCTGCCTTTTGTTCGGGTTGATCGGCGAGCAGCAGCTCGACGACCATATGGCGGGCCTTTTCAGCGCGCTTCGAGGCGGTGTTCACGACCATGCCTTCGGCGGCCTCGCGCACGCAGGAGGCGACCAATGTACGCTCGCCCTCGACCTCGACCATGCAGGCGCGGCAGTTGCCGTCGGGGCGATAGCCCGGCTCGGGGCGGTGGCACAGATGCGGGATCACAAGGCCCCGGCCATGGGCGGCGTCCCAGATGGTGGTGCCTTTGGGCACGGTGACCTCTTTGCCATCCAGCGAGAAGGTGATGGTTGTTTTTGCGTCATCAAGCATCTTGGGCCTCGTGAATTGAAAGGGCGGCGCGGCGCCACGTCGGGCGGGGGAGCGGAAGGATGCGCATCAGATCTCCTCTCCGAAATGTTTCATGGTCAGGCGGATCGGGTTCGGCGCGGCCTGACCCAGACCGCAGATCGAGGCATCGGCCATCACGTCGCACAGATCGTTGAGCAGATCCTTGTCCCAGCTATCGGCCTGCATCAGTTTCACCGCCTTTTCACAGCCGGTGCGGCAGGGGGTGCATTGGCCACAGCTTTCATCCTCGAAAAACCGCAGCATGTTGAGCGCGGCGTCGCGGGCGCGGTCCTGATCGGACAGAACCACCACGGCGGCCGAGCCGATGAAGGAGCCATGCGGCTGCAGCGTGTCGAAATCGAGCGGGATGTCATCCATCGAGGCCGGCAGCAGCCCCGAGGAGGGGCCGCCCGGCTGATAGGCCTTGAACGCATGACCCTTGGCCATACCGCCGGCGGCCGCGATGATATCGGTGATCGTCGATCCGGCGGGCAGAAGATAGACCCCCGGCCGCGCCACCCGGCCCGAGACCGAATAGGAGCGCAGGCCCCTGCGGCCGTTCTTTTCGGTGCTGTTCAGAACCTCGGGCCCCTCGCGGCAGACCTTGGCGATCCAGTAGAGCGTTTCGACATTGTGCACCAGCGTCGGGCGGCCAAAGATGCCGGTCTGCGCGACGTAAGGCGGGCGGTGGCGGGGCAGGCCGCGCTTGCCTTCGATGCTTTCGATCATCGCGCTTTCTTCGCCGCAGATATAGGCGCCCGCGCCGCGGCGCAGCTCGATATAGCCCGGCTCGGCGATCCCGGCCTGTTCCAGCGCGGCAATCTCGCGGCGCAGAATCTCAATCACCGCGGGATATTCGTCGCGCATGTAGATAAAGCATTTCTCGGCCTCCACCGCCCATGCGGCGATCAGCATCCCTTCGAGAAAGACATGCGGCTCGCGCTCAAGGTAATAGCGGTCCTTGAAGGTGCCCGGTTCGCCCTCATCGCCATTGACGGCCAGATAACGGGGCCCGGGATTGGCGCGCACGAACTCCCATTTCTTGCCCGAGGGAAAGCCCGCGCCGCCCAGCCCGCGCAGGCCCGATTTGAGGATATTTTCCTGCACCTCTTTCCAGTCGCCGCTTCGGCGGATGTCGGCCAGCGTGCTGTAGCCGCCATCACTTTGCCAGTCGGCCAGCGGCTGATAGGGCGGGATATGTGGGTGGGTGTCGCCGGCGGCGATTGCCGCCTGCACCTTTTCGGGCGTGGCATTGTCGATATGGTTGTGGCCCAGTTCGACCACCGGCGCGGTGTCGCAGCGGCCCATGCAGGGCGCGCGCAGGACCCGCACCGCCGCCGGATCGACGCCCTGATCCAGCGCCTGTTTCAGCGCCTGCGCGCCGGCCATCTCGCAGCTGAGGCTGTCGCAGACCCGGATCGTCAGCGCGGGCGGCGGGGTCTCATCCTCTTTGACCACGTCGAAATGGGCATAAAAGCTGGCCACTTCATAGACTTCGGCCATGCCAAGGCGCAGCTCTTCGGCCAGCGCGCGCAGATGCGCCGCCGACAAATGGCCAAAGCGGTCCTGAATGAGATGCAGATATTCGATCAGAAGGTCCCGGCGGTGCGGGCCGTCACCCAAAAGCGCGCGCAGATCGGCAAGCGCGGCATCCTCAAGCTGGCGGCCTTTTGGCGTGTGCCGCCCCTTGCCTTTGCCGGTTTTCCATACGCCGGGTCGGGATTCGTGAACTGTCATCTGCTGTCCTCCTGCGGGGGATTTTATTGCAAAGGACAGTCATAGCTTCCAATACCAATTTCAGAAGACGCAATTCAATTTGGTTATAGCGATGCCTTCACCGCCCGGCGCAGCGCCTGCACGATCGGAAGCACCGGCGTCTGATCCTTGATCGACAACCCGATTGCATGGCTGACCGACGGTTCGACCAGCTCAAGCTGGACCGTGGAATTAAGCGCCAGAAAGGTTTCGGCCACTCCCGCTGGCGCGATTGTCGCCGCATGGCCGCTGGCGACCTGCGCCAGAACGGCGGTAAAGCCGGTTGCCTCCATCACCACGGTGGGAACGGCACCGACCCGTTCAAAAACGGCGTCGATCAGTTGCCGGTTGCGCATATTGTCGGTCAACAGGCAGAGCGGCAGCCGCGCCGCCTCCGACCAGGTGATCTGCCGGTCGCCGCGCGGCACCAGAGCGTCGGGCGTGATCAGCACATATTTTTCCTCGTAAAGCTTGACCGTCGTCTCGGGCTCGGCGTCCTCATAGTAAATGATGCCGGCATCGAGCGAAAAATCGTTCAGATGCCTTTCGATCTGCCCGGTCGAGAGCGAGTGGATTTCAATCGACAGATTTGGGTGGCGCTGACGCAGCTGCGAGGAGACGCGCGCGGCAAAGGGCAGGGCGGTGGGGATGACGCCCAGCACCAGCTTGCCGCCAAGATTGTCGTTCAGCACGTCAATCTCCTGTCTCAGGCCTTCGGCGTCGGCCAGAAGTTTGCGCGCCCATTTCAGCACCACCTCGCCTTCGCGGGTGAAACCCATGAAGCTGTTTCCGCGGTGCACCAGCGGCAGGGCGAAACGCTCTTCCATCTTGCGGATCCGGGTCGAGAAGGCGGGCTGGGATATGCCGCAGGCATCGGCGGCGCGGGAAAAATTCCGGTGCCGCGACAGAGAGACCAGAAGTTGCAGATCGCGCAGATCGGGGCCGCCCGGCTTTGTGTTTGTCATTTGTGCGTGCCCCCAATACCTTGCCGTTCAGAATAGGTTTCGACCATGGATTTCACCAGTTATTTCTAGCGCGGAGGTGCATCTTGAGCCAGAACATGAAAACCGTCGAGATGCGTGAGCCCGGTGGCCCCGAGGTTCTGGAGATCGGCCAGAGGCCGCGCCCCGAGCCGCGGGCGGGCGAGGTTCTGATCAAGGTGACGGCGGCGGGCGTGAACGGGCCTGATCTGGTGCAGCGGCGCGGCCATTACCCGCCGCCCAAGGGGGCATCGGATCTTTTGGGGCTGGAGGTTTCGGGCGAGATCGTCGCCTGCGCCGAGGATGTCGACAGCTGGGCGCCGGGCGACAGGGTTTGCGCCCTGACCAATGGCGGCGGCTATGCCGAATATGTCGCGGTGGACGCGCGCCATTGCCTGCCGGTTCCCAAGGGGGTGAGCGAGCGTGACGCGGCGGGTCTGTGCGAGACCTATTTCACGGTCTGGAGCAATCTGTTCTTTGAACAGCGGATCACGCCGGGGCAGAACCTCTTGGTGCATGGCGGGGCGGGGGGCATCGGCTCGACCGCGGTGCAGCTGGGCCAGCGGCTGGGCTATGAGGTGTATGCCACCTGCGCGGGCGAGGATTGCGATTATGTCACCGGCCTTGGCGCAAGACGGGCGATTGATTTCAAGACCGAGGATTTCGTCGAGATCCTGCGCGAGGCGGGCGGCGCCGATCTGATCCTCGATATCATCGGCGGCGATTATGTGGCGCGCAACATCAAGGCGGCGCGGCATGATGCGCGGATCGTGCAGATTGCGTTCAACGCAGGCTCAAAGGTCGAGATCAATCTGATGCCGGTGATGCTCAAGCGGCTGGTCTATACCGGATCGACGCTGCGCAGCCGCCCCGAGACGTTCAAGGCGGCGGTGGCGGGCGATCTGCGCCGGGCGGTCTGGCCGCTTTTCGAGCGCGGGGAGCTGGCGGCCCAGACGCATCGGGTTTTCTCCTTTGAGCAGGCCACCGAGGCGCATCAGATGATGGAAAAGGCCGCCCATCGCGGCAAGATCCTGTTGTCGCCCGCGCCCTGAGCGGGCAGGGTTGCAGGCCGGGGTCAGGCGCGGCTCCAGTCGCCGATGGTGAATTTTCTTTCGCCTTCGGGATCGCTTGGCGGGATGTCGGCGCCGCCAGCTGCGCGCTCAGGGCAGAGCGTCTTTAGCCCGGCGGCGTCGATGAACCCCGGGGCGGCGAACCGGCAGGCGCCATTTTCAAACCTTGCCTGAAGCTGCAGCGTTTCGGGGTCGGTGAAACTGACCACCGGGATGCTGCCAAGGAAGGTTGCCAGAATATCCTCATGCGCCGCGCCGGGGTCGAGATAAACCTCACCGGGGCCGGTCGCTTCGACGTTGATCTGCCGGTAGCTGTCAAGGCGACGGATGCAGCCGGGATCGAGGATCGTGATCTCGCCGTTCCAGCCGAAGGCGACGGTGCGCGGGCGCTGGCCCAGCGGGACGCTGTTGTCGAGAAACTCGAAATGTACCTTCTGGCGTGTCTTGTTCACCCAGGTCAGGAAGAGTTGCGGCATGCCGGTGAAGGCTTCGATATTGTGGTACAAAAGATCGTCCACCGCCTTGTAGCGGCCGGTGTTCTTGCCCCGCTGCCAGGCCCGTTCGACGGTTTCGTCGGGCGGGGTGATGATGAAGAACATGAAAACGGTATGGCCAAAACGGCTGAGCAGTTGCCCGTCGGCCTGTTGCTTGCCGGTCGAGGCGAAACTGTCAAAGCGGAAGCGGTCGATCAGCAGATGCGGAAGCTCACCCCGGGCGGCTTTTTCGTCCATATAGACGTCAAGTTTGCGGTCGATAATCTCAAGCTCCTGACCGGTCAGCATCGCGGCGTATTTGTAATCCTGCCCGAGGCTGTCGTAATCGAGCATGAATTTGCGCCAGTAATCGGGGCTGACGAGGGCGAAATCCTCCCAGTTGACGCCGAGGCGGATGGCCAGTTCGCGTTGCAGCGGGCGGATGGTGCTTTTGCCGGCGGCCGAGGCGCCTTTGACGTTCATCACGAAAGGTTCGTCCTGATAGGGCAAAAGCCGGTAGCCTTCGGCGCGGGCGGCCCGGCGGATGATCGGGTCGATCAGCGTGCCGATATGGCGGCTGCCATAGGTGTTGCAGGCAAGGATCGATGCCAGATGCACCAGCAGATCGCGGTCGGCCATCAGCCGGCCGCGCCGGGCCAGAATGCCGCCGACGACGGTTTGCAGCGCGCTGAGACAGGCCTGCTCCAGCGGATCGCCGGTTTGTTCGGCCCGCTCGCGCCAGCGCGCCATCGCGGCCATTGCCGGCGGCTCGGGCGGGGCGGAGGCAGGGGCAGGGGCCGGGGCGGGCGACGATTTGGCGCCAAAGAGCCGGGCCAGAAAACCTTGGCGTGGGCGCGCTGTCTTGCTGGCGGCGCTGGCTGGGGCTGAGGCGGGCGCGAAAAGATCGCTGTCCACAAGGCTTTCAAGGGTTTCGCGGATCGCGCCGCGCAGCTCGCCGAATTGCTGTTCCAGCTCGCCCATGGCGGGGGCGACGTGATGGTCCAGAATGCGGGCGGCCATGCTGCGCAGGTTAAGGCCAAGCTCTTCATAGCTGGGCCCGTCGGGCACATAGAGATCGGCGGTCACGCGGATCAGAACCTCGTGCAGGGCAAGGCGGCTGAGTTTCAGCTCGACCATTTCCTGCGGTCTGAGGCCGCAGAATTCCGCCGCTTCGCGCGCCTGACGCCAGTCGGTATCGGAATTGGCGGGATCATAGAGGGTAACGCGGGGCAGCAGGGCGGCGGGAATTTCGGATTCGAGCCCCGGGTTCCAGGCGTCAAAGCGTTCCTGAGACTGTGCCATTTCGCCGCCTCTCTGCTGGCCGGACGGCCGGGGTGTCCCGGCCGTTCCGATGGTTCATCCCCCTGCCCGAAGGGGGCGGGCGCGGGCGCTAGGTGCCCTTGGCCGGCGCAGTGGCAAATCGGTCGCGCAGCTTTTTGAATAGGGGCAGAAGGATCAGGATGATCGCGATCACGGTGATCGGCCCTGCGATCGGGCGGGTGAAAAAGATCGACGGATCGCCCGAGGACAAAAGCAGCGACTGGCGCAGCGTCGGCTCGGCAATGGGGCCAAGCACGATGGCCAGCACCGCCGGCGCCAACGGATAGTCGAACTTGCGCAGAAAGAAAGCGCCCAGACCGAAGATCAGCATCAGCCAGACGTCATGCATGCTGAGCGTTGCGGCATAGCCGCCGACCACCGAGAGCACAAAGATCATCGGCGCAAGGATGGTGAACGGCATGCGCAGCATCCAGATAAACAGCGGGATGAAGCACAGGTTGATCACCAGCGCAAAGAAGTTCGACACATAGAACGAGCCGATCAGGCCCCAGACAAAGGCCGGCTGATCCGAGAACAGCCGCGGGCCGGGTGTCAGGCCCCAGATCACCATGCCGCCCAGCAGGATCGCGGTGGTCGGTGAGCCGGGAATGCCCAGCGTCAGCATCGGCAGCATCGATCCGGTCGAGGCCGAGTTATTGGCCGATTCCGGCGCCGCGACGCCATCGGGATTGCCTTTGCCATAGCTTTCGGGATCGCGCGACGAAAGTTTCGCAACCCCATAGGCCATGAGCGAGCCCGGCGTGGCGCCGGCGGCGGGCAGGATGCCCACGAAAAAGCCCAGAAGCGAGCCGATGCTCATCCCTTTGGCGCCCAGTTTCAGAGAGGTCCGGGCATCGCGCAGCACGCCTTTGGCGCTGATCTTGGCCTCGGTCTGGGTGATCTTGCCGCGGGTGGAGTCGATGGTCCAGAGCATCTCGCCGATGCCATAGACGCCGATGGCCAGCACCAGAAAATTGATCCCGCGCATAAAGCCGGTCATGTCGAAAAACACCAGACGCGGGGCGCCCGAAATCTCGTCAAAGCCGACGGCGGCAAAGACCAGACCAAGGCAGATCGACAGCACCGTCTTGGGGATGTCATCGCCGCCCAGCCCGACGAAAGTGGCAAAGGCCAGAAGCATCAGGGCAAAAATCTCGGGCGAGCCGAAGCTGAGCGCGACCGAAGCGAGGGGCGGCGCGAAGATCGTGAAGAGCACGATCGAGACGGTGCCGCCGGTAAACGAAGCCACCGCCGCGGTGACCAGCGCAAGGCTTGCCTTGCCCTGCAGCGCCAGTGGTCGCCCGTCGAAGGTGGTCGCCACCGCCGTCGAGGCGCCGGGTATCCCAAGGGTTATCGAACTGATCGCCCCCCCGTACATGGCGCCGTAATAGATCGCGGCCAGAAAGATGATCGCCGAGGCAGGGGGCACCAGAAAGGTGATCGGCAAGAGGATCGCAACCCCGTTGACCGAACCAAGGCCCGGCATCATGCCGATGAACAGCCCCAGCGTCACGCCAATGATGATCAAAAGCAGGTTTACAGGTTGTAAAGCCTCAAGCAGGCCGGTTGAAAGAAGAGAAAGAATTTCCATGGTTTTCGCGTGCTCCCGCGTCCGGAGGGACGTACGAATTCAGATGGGTTCAGTAGATGATGCTATAGAGCCAGTTATAGAGCGGGTCGGTGAACGACAGCCCCTTTGGCATGGTGATCCTCATCAGACCTTCGAAGAAGAAGAAGAAGGTGATCGGTGTAAGGATCGAAATGATCAGCGACAGGCGCAGGGAATGCCGCCCCAGAAACCACAGGTAATAGAACAGGAACACCATCATCGCGCCATACATCGAGATGATGTCGATCAGCGCGACGAAAACGAAGATCCCGCCAAAGACCTGAACAAGCGCTTTCCTGCCTTCTGCGTCCAGCACGGGTTCGTCGGATTGGGAAGGCGGAGATGTCCGCCTTACCCCATTGATTGCAATTATGATCGTGCAGATCAGGATGATTGCCGAGAGCCAGAACGGCCATGCCCCGCCTCCCGGTCCTTCACCGCTGATATAGCCGATATCAAGCTCGGTACTTTTCCACATCATATAGATGGACAGGACGGCCAACAGTCCCGCCGTAACGAATTCTCCACGCCGCATGGTGGCCTCCCTGAATACCTGATGAGCCTGAGGGGACTACTTGGCCATATCGGCCAGAAGTTCCTTGTGGCGTTCGATCTGAACTTTCCAGTAGTCCTTCTGCTGTTCGGGGGTCATCCACAGCGGCGAGAGGCTTTCGGTCTTCATGTAGTTCTGCCACTCTTCGGTGTTGTAGATGGTCTTGAACAGATTCTGGTAATAGGCCGCAGCTTCAGGCGACTGCCCCGGCGCGCCGACAACGGCCCGCTGGTTGTAATAGCTGAAGTCCTTGCCCTTTTCCTTGACGGTCGGAACATCCGGGAAGGCCGGCATACGCTCGTCCGAGAATACCAGAAGCGGAACCACATCACCCGAGGCGTAAAAGCCCTTGGTTTCGGCCGGGTTGTTCACGGTTGCCATGATCTGCTTGCCTGCCAGATCCTTGGCAACTGCGCCGCCGCCCTTGTAGGGGATGTACTTCACCTTGATACCAAAGGCTTTTTGCAGGAAGGCGATCACGATCGAATCCTCCTGACCCTTGCCGGTGCCGCCCATGACGTAGTCATCCGTCGATTTGACCTTTTCCAGCCACTCTTCGAAGGTCTTGATACCGCTGTCCTTGTGAACCCACAGGACAAAGGGATCGACGCCCATCATGGCGATGGGGGTGAACTTCATCACGTCGATGCCCAGATTTGGCTGGCGCAGCGGTGTGGTGAAGAAGGAGTTCAGCGTCACCAGAATGGTGTGGTTGGGGTCCGATGCGGTGTTCAGCGCGATCAGAGCTTCGGCGCCCGAACCGCCGCCTTTGTTGTTGGGCACAAGTGGCCGCGAGGTAAGTTTCTTTTTCTCGGCCACCGATTGCAGGAAGCGGGCAATCTGATCTGCGCCGCCGCCGGGTCCGGCCATGATGACAAAGTCAATCGGTTTGGTCGGTTGCCAGGACTGCGCCTGGACGGTTCCGGTGAGTGCCATGAAGCCGAGTGCCGCAGCACCGACGATTCTTGATAAAAGTTTAGTAGTAGTTGCCATTTGGTCCTCCCTTGGCATCTGGATTGAATGCGGAGTTTTTCCCCGCTTCTGTTGGGATCCTTCTTGCGGGATCCCGCTGTTGGCGAATGTTTGTTCTTTCGCTCGTTCGCTCGTTTTTTTCGTTCGGTCGTCTGGTCCGGCGCCTCGTTAGTGGTTGAGAAGCACCGGCATCGTTGCATGGTCCACGACGGTCTGGGTGTTGCCGCCGAACACGGTTTCGCGTTCGTGGCTGTCGCCATAGGCGCCCATGATCATCATGTCGGCGCCGGTTCGGGCGCTTGCGTTCAGAAGCTCGCGGCCAATCCTCCTTTCGGCCTTGAAGCTTTCGATCTGCGCCTTGATCCCGTGCAGGGCCAGATAGGCGACCAGATCGTCGGCCGTGGTTCCGGGCCCTGCGTCCGAGCCGTTGGACAGGATTGTCACGGTCTCGGCGGCGCGCAGCACGCTTTTGCACTGTGATAGTGCACGAGATGCCTCGCTGCTGCCATTCCACGCGATCGCGACATTGCGTCCCAGACGGGTGGGTGCATTTTCGGCCGCCGGGCACATCAGAACCGGCCGGCCCGAGTGAAACAGCGCCGCCTTGAGGGTGTTGTGACCAAGGTTGCGGTCGGTGTCGGGCTTGGCCACGGCGATCATATCGACAAGCCGGCCGCGCCGCTTGATCACATCGACCTGCCGGCCCGCCTCTTCGATAAAGGAAACGGTGGCGCCCTTGCCGTCATTGGTTTGCGTCAGCTTCAGTTTCAGCGTGCGGGCCAGCACCTCAAGCTCGGCGCGCAGGCCTTCCTCTTCCTGATCGGCCACCTGATAGGACTGGTCGATGATCTGTTTGCGCAGGAAATCGGGAATATGCACGCCGAAGGGGATCAGATCCTGAGGCCGGGGCCGGCAGTGGACAACCTCGATATGGGCCGCGTGATGATGCGCGACCGCAGCCGCATGAGCCAGGACATTATCGCCCTTGCCGTCACCGCGTACCGGGACAAGTATCTTGCGTATCACGTCGCGCTCCCTTCAGAACAGGCCGTCGATCAGGCCTTCCTCGTTGATATGAATTGCTTCGGCCGAAGGCACTCTTGGCAGGCCCGGCATGGTCATGATCTCGCCGCAGATCACCACGATAAAACCGGCGCCGGCAGACAGGCGCACCTCGCGCACCGGCAGGCTGTGGCCGCGCGGGGCGCCGCGCCGGTTGGGATCGGTGGTAAAGGAATACTGGGTCTTGGCCATGCAGACCGGCAGATCGCCATAGCCCTGTTCCTCCCATTGTTTCAGCTGATCGCGGATCTTCTTGTCGGCCAGCACCTCATCGGCGCGATAGATCCGCTTGGCGATGGTTTCGATCTTTTTGAACAGGCTCATGTCGTCGGGATAGAGCGGGGCGAATTGCGCCGCGCCGCTTTCGACGATCGAGACTACTTTTTCAGCCAGATCGACCGTCCCGGCGGAGCCTTCGGCCCAATGTTTGCACAAGACCGCCTCGGACCCCTGCGAGGTGACATATTCGCGGATCGCTTCGACCTCGGCATCGGTGTCCGAGACGAAATGGTTGATCGCCACCACGGCGGGAACGCCGAATTGTTTGATGTTTTCAATGTGCTGGCCAAGGTTGGCGCAGCCGTTCTTGACCGCATCGACATTCTCGGCGCCCAGATCGCCCTTGGCCACGCCGCCGTTCATCTTCATTGCGCGCACCGTGGCGACGATCACCACCGCCTTGGGTTTCAGGCCCGCCTTGCGGCATTTGATGTCAAAGAATTTCTCGGCCCCCAGATCGGCGCCAAAGCCGGCCTCGGTCACCACGTAATCGGCCAGTTTCAGCGCCGTGGTGGTGGCCACGACCGAGTTGCAGCCATGGGCGATATTGGCAAAGGGGCCGCCATGCACGAAGGCGGGGTTGTTTTCCAGCGTCTGCACCAGATTGGGCTGCATCGCCTGTTGCAGCAGCACCGTCATGGCGCCGTCGGCCTTGATGTCGCGCGCATAGACCGGGCTGCGGTCGCGGCGGTAGGCGACGATGATATCGCCCAGACGCCGTTCCAGATCGCGCAGATCGGTGGCAAGGCAGAGGATCGCCATCACCTCGGAGGCGACGGTGATGTCAAAGCCGGTCTCGCGCGGGAAGCCGTTGGCCACCCCGCCAAGGTTGACGACCATCTGGCGCAGCGCCCGGTCGTTCATATCCATCACCCGGCGGTAGGGGATGCGGCGGATATCGATGCCAAGCTCGTTGCCCCAGTAGATATGGTTGTCGAGCATTGCCGCCAGAAGGTTATGGGCGCTGGTGATGGCATGAAAATCGCCGGTGAAATGAAGGTTCATATCCTCCATCGGCACGACCTGCGCCATGCCGCCGCCGGCGGCGCCGCCCTTCATCCCGAAATTCGGCCCAAGCGAGGCTTCGCGGATGCAGATCGCGGTTTTCTTGCCGATCCGGTTCAGCCCGTCACCCAGACCCACGGTTGTCGTGGTCTTGCCCTCGCCCGCGGGGGTGGGATTGATCGCCGTGACAAGCACCAGATTTCCATCCTTGCGGTCTGAGAGCGACTTGATGAACGCCTCGGAAACCTTTGCCTTGTCATGGCCGAAGGGCAGCAGATGCTCGTCCGGAATGCCCAGCTTTGCCCCGATCTCCTGAATCGGTTTCTTGTTGGCTTTGCGGGCGATTTCGATGTCGGACATGATATTTTACCTCGTTGGGCTTGGTGTTTCAGGAGCCGAGTTCAACCCCGGTCGCAAGGTTGGCCGATGCGGCCCATTCGGATGCGGCGATCTTGCCCTCGCCGGCGGGGCGGACGCGTTTGATCAGGATGCGGCCGCCGACGCATTGGACGCTGACGCCGTCCTCGCCGATCTCGACGATCTTGCCCGAGACGCCATCGCCGGGCTGGCGCGCGGCGTCAAAGACCTGCACCTCATCGCCGTTCAGCGTGGTCCATGCCCCGGGTGAGGGGTTGGTGCCGCGGATCAGGTCATAGACCTGCCCCACCGGCTTGTTCCAGTCGATGCGCGCATGTCTGCGGGTGCAGCGCCGCTCGTAAGTGGCCTGGGATTCGTCCTGTTCGATATGCGGCGGATTGCCGGAGCGGTAGAGATCGACAACCTCAAGCGCGCTGTCCACGGCGGCGGGGTAGATCTTTTTGAAATAGAGATCGATCACTGTGTCATCCGGCCCGATCGGGCATTTCCACATCAGCAGAACATCGCCTTCGTCCAGCCCGTCACTGGGATAGAACCATGAAAAGCCGCTTTCCTTGCGGCCCATGATGATCGGCCAGTTCACCGCCGAGGGGCCGCGGTGCAGCGGCAGAAGCGAGGGGTGGAAACAGATCGAGCCCATGCGCGGCGTGTCGCGCGCGGCCTCGGGGACAAAGACGTTGACGAAGGCCATGATCATCAGATCGGCCTTGTGTTCGGCCAGCTGGTCCAGATCGGCCTGATCGCGGAAATGCGCCGGCTGATAGACCGGCAGGCCTTTTTCCAGCGCAAATTCCTTGATCGGATCGACCGGCTTGCCCTCGCGGTCGGGTTCGCAATAGACGGCCACGACCTCGTCACGGCCCTCGTCCAGCAGGCGGGCAAGGACATCCTTGCCGAAAGCCTGCTGTCCCATCACGATCAGGCGCATCTTGTCACTCATTCCGCGGCCACCTTTTTGGCGTCCCCGACCGCGCCCGAGGCGATGACGCGCTCAAGCTCGTCGCCCTCATAGCCCAGAACCTGCGAGAGGATTTCGGTGGTGTGCTCGCCCAGCAGCGGCGAGCGGGTGACCTCGACCGCGCTGTCGCTGAGTTTGATCGGGCAGCCGACCGAAACATAGCGCCCGCGTTCGGGGTGGTCGACATCGACGATGGTGCCGGTGGCGCGCAGGCCCTCGTCTTCCATCAGCTCTTTGGTGGACAGGATCGGGCCGACCGGGATGTTGAGCGGGTTACAGATGTCCATGACCTCGAATTTGGTCTTGGTTTTGGTCCATGCCTCGATCGCGTCGAAAATCTCGTTCAGCTTGTCCAGACGCTCGGGCGGGGTGGCATAGCCGGGGGCCTCTTTCCACTCGGGCTTGCCGATCACGTCACAGACATTTCCCCAGACGGCGGCCTGAGTGATGAAATAGGTATAGGCGTTGGGGTCTGTCTCCCAGCCTTTGCATTTGAGGATGCGCCCCGGCTGACCGCCGCCTGAATCGTTGCCGGCGCGCGGCGTCGCCTCGCCAAAGGGGATGCCTTCGCCATATTGGCTGTATTCCTTGAGCGGGCCGGCGGCGAGACGCTGTTGATCGCGCAGCTTGACCCGGCAAAGGTTCAGAACGCCATCCTGCATCGCTGCGCTGACCTTTTGGCCGCGCCCGGATTTTTCCCTGTGAAACAGCGCGGTTACGATGCCAAGGCAGAGGTGAAGGCCAGTGCCGCTGTCGCCGATCTGAGCGCCGGTTACCAGTGGCGGGCCGTCCAGAAAACCGGTGGTCGAGGCCGAGCCGCCGGCGCATTGCGCGACGTTTTCGTAAACCTTGCAGTCCTCATACTTGCCCGGGCCGAAGCCCTTGATCGAGGCAAGGATCATCCGCGGGTTGATTTCCTGAATCCGTTCCCAGGAAAAACCCATCCGGTCCAGCGCGCCGGGGGCGAAATTTTCCACCATCACATCGCATTCCTCGATCAGGCGGGTCAGAACCTCTTTGCCGGTCTCGCTTTTGGAGTTCAGTTCGATCGAGCGCTTGTTGTGATTGAGCATGGTGAAATAGAGCGAATCCGCGCCGGGCACATCCACCAGCTGTTTGCGGGTCGCATCGCCGACGCCGGGGCGCTCGACCTTGAGGACATCGGCGCCAAACCAGGCCAGAAGCTGAGTACAGGTCGGCCCTGACTGAACATGGGTGAAATCGAGAATTTTGACGCCTTCGAGTGCTTTCATAGTCGCTTACCTTCGTAATTCGCTAAATGTCGGAGCGGGTGGGGGTTACTTCTTTTTCACCACGCTTTGAGGGTTGAGATTGCCGATGTTGCCGCTTTCCTTGCCCGCATCGGGGTCGATCACGGCGTTGATCAGCGTGGGCTTGCCCGCATCCATCGCTTCGCTGACGGCGCGGTACAGCTCGTCAGGGTTGCTGGCCCGCACCCCCTGACCACCGAAGGCCTGCATCATCAGATCGTAGCGGGCGTCTTCGACGAAAACCATGGGCGAGGGATCGCCGCTGCCCGTGGGGTTCTTGTCGGTGCCTTTGTAGATGCCGTTATTGTTGAAAACCACCACGCAGATCGGAAGCTGATAGCGGCAGATCGTCTCTATCTCCATGCCGCAGAAGCCAAAGGCGCTGTCGCCCTCGACCGCCAGAACCGGGTTGCCGGTTTCCACGGCGGCGGCGATGGCGCTGCCCATCCCGATCCCCATCACGCCCCATGTGCCGACGTCGATGCGCTTGCGCGGTTTGGACATATCGATGATCGAACGGGCGAAATCGAGCGTATTGGCGCCTTCGTTGACCAGCATCGCATCGGGCCGTTCGCCGATCACCCGCTTGAGCGCGCCCAGAGCGCCCTGATAGTTCATCGGCGAGGCGTTGTTCTGCAGGTTGGCCGCCATGCGCTGAACATTGGCGTCCTTCTTGGCCTTGACCGCGCCGGTCCAGTCTTCGGGCGGCTTTTTCCAGTTTTTGCCCATCCCGGCCAGCAGCGCCGACAGGACCGAGCCGACATCCCCCACCAGCGGTGCGGCGATCTCGACATTGCTGTCCATCTCTTTGGGTTCGATGTCGATCTGGACGAATTTGGTTGAATGCGGCGCGCCCCATTGCTTGCCCTTGCCATGCGACAAGAGCCAGTTCAGTCGCGCGCCGATCATGATCACCACATCCGATTCCTTGAGCACCAGAGAGCGTGCCGGCCCGGCAGAAAGCTCGTGCGTGTCGGGCAAAAGCCCCTTGGCCATGCTCATCGGCAGATAGGGGATGCCGCTGGTTTCAACGAACTGGCGCACCAGATCGTCGGCCTGGGCATAGGCGGCGCCCTTGCCCAGCACGATCAGCGGTTTCTTGGCACCCTTGATGACGTCAAGCGCGCGTGTCACCGCCTCGGGGGCGGGGATATGGGCCGGCGCGGGGTCGATCACCTTGACCAGCGACGCGGCGCCTTCGGCTTCGTCCATCACCTGACCCAAAAGCGCGCCGGGCACGTCAAGATAGACCCCGCCGGGGCGGCCGGAAACGGCGGCGCGGATCGCGCGGGCCAGACCGATGCCGATATCCTCGGCATGCAGAATGCGGTAGGCGGCCTTGCACAGGGGTTTGGCGATGGCCAGCTGGTCCATCTCTTCATAATCGCCCTGCATCAGGTCGACCACCTCGCGCTCGCTGCTGCCCGAGATCATGATCATCGGCCAGCAATTGGTGGTGGCATTGGCCAGCGCGGTCAGCCCGTTCAGAAAGCCGGGCGCCGAAACCGTCATGCAGATGCCCGGCTTTTTGGTCAGAAACCCCGCAACCGAAGCAGCAAATCCTGCGTGCTGTTCGTGCCGGAACGAGAGCACCCGCAGACCGGCGGCCTGCGTCATCCGCAGCAGATCGGAAATCGGGATGCCGGGCACGGCATAGATCGTTTCGATCTCGTTCAGTTTCAGGGCATCGATCAGAAGGTGAAAACCATCCGTCAGCTCGCGCGGCTCGGCGTTTTCGTTGGTGGCATCCGGTGTCGTGGCAGTTTCGGAAAGGGCCATTGTCTTCCTCATGACTTGGGGTGAGTGTCAGCCCGCCGCATTTCTGAGCGAGCTGAGTGTTTCTAGGCGGTTCCATGTCTTGCTGATGTGATCATGCAGCCGCATGGTGTGTTCGCGCACACGACGCGAGGCCAGATCGGCATCGCGCGCCATCAGCGCCTCGATAATCTCCATGTGATCGGCGACCGAGCGGCGGGCGCGGTCGCTTTCACCCATGGTGCGCCGGCGCACGGCCTGCATATGGGTAAAAAGCCCCTCGGCGGTGCGGCCCAGAAGCGCGCAGCCCGAAAGCTCCAGAATGGTCTGGTGAAACTTGATATTGGCGTCGGAGTATTCTTCGATATCGGCGCGGACGACGTCGCTGCTGTGTTTCATCGCAAAGCGGCGCAGGGCGGCCAGTTGACCGTCGGTGGCGTTTTGCGTGGCCAGCCGCGCCGCCATGCTTTCAAGCGCGGCCCATGTCACCACCATCTCGAGGATCTCTTCGCGGGTCTTGCGGCAGACGAAAACGCCCTTGCGCGGGATGATCTGCACCAGATCCTCTTGTGCCAGCCGGGCCAGCGCCTCGCGTATCGGGGTTCGGGAGATGCCAAGGCTTTCGGCCAGCTTGCGCTCGTCCAGCCGCAGGTCGGCATCGGGGCGGTAAATGTCCATGTCGAGGATGGCGGCCCGCAGCACCGAAAAGGTGTGATCCTTGAGCGTGAAGCTTTCAGCAATCGGGCTTAGCTTGTCGCCGATAGACATGGAAAACGCCTCCCCCGGCGCATCGCGCCGCCCTTTTCCGACTCGGGTTCGAGTACCGGTATGTGGTATACCTTACACCCGAAAACCCATCGGTCAAATAGTTTGTTTTGGCGGTTTTTCACTGATAATGCTTGACAAATTGATTTGTGGTATACCATATGCCTTTGAAATTTGTCTTGGACGCGGGGGAAGAAATTGCTGATCCGGGCACATGATTCGGCCCTTGTCGTCATCGACATGCAGGAGCGTCTGGTGCCGGCGATGATGGCCCCCGCGCGCACCATCAAAAACACCAGACTTTTGTTACAGGCGGCGGCGATAACCGATGTTCCGGCGCTTCTGACCGAGCAATATCCCAAGGGTCTGGGCCATACGATCCCCGAGATCGCGACCATGGCCGGTCAGGCGCAGGTTCTGCCAAAGATGCATTTCTCCTGCATGGAGGACGCGGGTTTTGCCGGCGCCTTCAGGGCGCTGGGCAGGCGGCAGGCGGTTCTGACCGGGATGGAGGCGCATATCTGCGTCGTGCAGACCGCCGCCAGCCTGGTCGAGGAGGGTTATGAGGTTTTCGTGGTCTCGGATGCGACGGCCTCGCGCACACAAGAGAGCGAGGCCGCCTGTCTGGACCGGCTCAGCGCGGCGGGGGTCAGTATCGTGACCACCGAAATGGTGATCTTCGAATGGCTGGGGCAGGCCGGGACCGACGCCTTCCGGCAGATGCTGCCCCTAATCAAGTGATATCAGCGACAGGGAGAGATTGATGAATATTCACGAACATCAGGCCAAGGAGGTGCTGAAGGCCTTTGGCGCTCCGGTCGCCCGGGGTGTCGCCATCACCAGCCTTGATCAGGCCGAGGCGGCGGTGGCGGCGCTTGCCGGTCCGGTCTGGGTGGTCAAGAGCCAGATCCACGCAGGCGGGCGCGGTAAGGGCAAGTTCAAAGAGCTTGGGCCCGACGCCAAGGGCGGTGTGCGGGTGTCTTTTTCGGCCGATGAGGCGCTGGCCAATGCCCGCGAGATGCTTGGCAAGACGCTTGTCACGAAACAGACCGGCCCGGCCGGCAAACAGGTTAACCGCCTTTATCTGGAGGAAGGGGCCGATATCGACCGCGAGCTTTACCTGTCGATACTGGTGGACCGCGAGACCGGCAAAGTGTCTTTCGTCGCCTCGACCGAGGGCGGGATGGACATCGAAGCGGTGGCCGAAGAGACGCCCGAAAAGATCCACACGATTGCAATCACCGCATCGAAGGGTGTCACCGACGCCGATGCCGAAAAGCTGGCCGATGCTTTTGAGCTGACGGGCGCGGCGCGCAGTCAGGGCAAGGCGCTGTTCGGCGCGCTTTACGAGGCGTTTACCAGCAAGGACATGTCTCTTTTGGAGATCAACCCGCTGATCGTGACGGCATCCAACGACATTCAGGTGCTGGATGCCAAAATCTCTTTCGATGGCAACGCGCTGTTCCGGCATCCTGACATCGCCGGGTACCGCGACGAAACCGAAGAGGACGCCAAGGAGATCGAAGCCTCCAAACACGATCTGGCCTATATCGCGCTGGATGGCGAGATTGGCTGTATGGTCAATGGCGCGGGTCTGGCCATGGCGACGATGGATATCATCAAGCTTTATGGCGCAGAGCCGGCCAATTTTCTGGATGTCGGCGGCGGCGCCACCAAGGAAAAGGT